>JAIBJL010000227.1 GCA_020029545.1 Gammaproteobacteria bacterium | reverse complement strand
ACTTCCATGTTTTCCAGTCCAAAAATACGCACTTCCTTAGTCGCAGACAGGTTTTCGGTAAATCGATCGGTCAGCGACCCAGCTTGGCTCTGGAGAACCCTGGCTTTGTCGACCAATTTCTTGCCTACATAGCGAATGGGAAATACGCAGATCGGGATGATTGCCAGGCTAGTGAGGACTAGCGCGATTCCTTGCTCGGTGAGCGCCAAATAAAGCAGATATCCGAGCGCGCCTATCAGAGTGGCGGGCTGCTTGATGATTTCATTGGAAACTGCCAGCAATGTGTTTTGCAGCTGATTCGTGTCTCCGAGTCCGCGGGAAATGAGATCACCGCTCGATCTGCTGCTGAAGAAAGCCAGCGGCAATCGTTGTAGTTTGTCGAAGTATTCCAGTCGTAGTGCTTCGAGCACGCGTACTCCGGCAAATTGAACAAGGTAACTATTGGCGTAGCCTGCGACTCCGCGGATCGTGAATACGAATGGCAGCCACAGCGCGACACCGATGATTTCCCAGGTATCCAGAACTCTTGCGCCAGTGCCGAAAATCTTGGGAAACACTTCCTTGGCCATCAGGGGAAGACCTGCGCCATTGGCAGCCCCATAGAGCAGGCCGCACAGGATCGCCGCAATGAGCGGCCGTCGAACAGCTTTCAGGAACTTGAAATAGGGGAAAAATCTACGCATGGGGTTTCGGTCAAGCCAGTGGAATACGAGCCTCGTCGCAGAGTCTGTCGAGTACTGGTTGCTGCATACACGATTCTGGTCGAAACAGGCGAGCGAAGAATAGGCGTCCTATCTGTTCGAAGCTAGTCTCAACGCTATCGCGCCCCCTGTACTTGCCGGCGTGATGAGCGTTTCGTGCTCGGGTCGAGTGGACCGTTCGCTTACATTCTCAGCAGGCGACTCACCGTCGTCATGCCAGTTCTCGCCCGACAGGCTCATCTGCTTGTCTCCGATCGGCAGGGTGTGTCGAGGATCTGTCCTCCAAGTCATCAGCATGTTGAGCGTAAGAGGGCCTTTGCCCGTAAATGTCCGCGTTAACCGATAACGACGCAGTCGCCTGCTGAGTAGCCTCGACGATCCGCTGGAACACGGTCTGTCGACGCAGGAGGACAAGCTGCTGGGCAGCGAGTCCGGGGTAATCGGTATGAGAAGATACACGTGCAGTTTTTGATCGCCGCCACTAACGTTACCATCATGATTGAACCGTTGCGCCAGCCGCTGACCTCGATCGCACTGTGTACCTACAATGGTGAGCGGTATCTGCGCGAGCAACTCGACTCTCTTATGGCGCAGACCTGTCGCGATTTCGAGATCATTGCCGTCGATGATGCCTCGACCGACGCAACGGTCGCGATCCTGCGCGATTATGCGGCACGGGATGCGCGCATTCACATCGTTGTCAACCCAGTTAACCTGGGATTCCGCAAGAATTTCGAGCATGCCATGTCTCTGTGCACCGGGCGTTTTATCGCGCCTTGCGATCAGGACGATGTGTGGCTGCCAGAGAAACTCGCTGTATTGCTCGATACGATCGGCGACCACGCCGCTGCGTACTGCGACTCGGAGTTTGTCGACGAGCATGGGCAACCATTGAACGATGCTATGTCACGACACGTGGTCTTACTAAGTACCAGCGACCCCGCGGTGTTCGCTGCCGGCAACTGTGTGTCCGGGCATGCGATGTTGTTTCGCCGGGAATTGGTGGTGCGCGCGCTGCCGATACCAGACTGCTTTTATTACGACTGGTGGCTCGCGGCGGTCGCGGCCAGTGAGGGTGGTGTGATTGCCTGCACTAGTCAGCTGGTCAAGTACCGCCTTCACGGCAATAACGTGACGAACATACTTCGTACGCGTCCGCCGCAGCGGCAGCCCGGATATCGCTGGAAGGGGCTCCATGACTTTCGCTTGCGACTGCAGTGTCTCGTCGGCTTGCCGGGTGGCAGCCGCGCCTTCATCGCACAGTGGCGCGATTTGTGGGTCGCACGTGAGACGCAGTGGTTGTCATTGACTCTCGCGGCGTTCGTGTTCCGTCACGCGCCGCGCATTTTCGCGATACACAAGTGGCAGCGAAGTCGGCTGAAGTACGCAATCAAGTATGTTTTTGGGCTGCGCCTCAAGCGCATGACCAATCCCTATGGCTACAACGCAGCGCCCTGAGTCTGGCATCCTGGGCCGCCGCGATTCAGCAGCTGTCGCGTGATCCGATCGAGACGAGCCAACCTAATAGCGTACCAACGGGATCTGCGTCGCGCTTGGCAATTGTCAGCGCGCGCGCGGTATCACCTAATACCTGCAGATGGTCGCGCTGCGCCCAGAGTTGCTCGAGTACAGCGTCGATCGCAGCCGGCGAGGGTTGATCAATCAGGAAGCCGTTACGGCCTTCTTCGATCCATTCAGAAATGCCTCCGACGTCGGTCGCAACGACCGGACGGCCGCAGAGCATGGCTTCCACCATCGCCAGAGGCACACCTTCGAAGTGCGATGGCAAAATCAGTACGTCATGCGTGCTCCACAACGCATCGATGTCGTCTACGTGCCCTGCAAAAGTGATCCGATCCGTCAGGGATCGTTCGCGGGTATGGTCTTCCAGCCGATCCCGTTGCGAGCCGGTACCGCAGACGGTCAAAGACCACGGGCGTGTTTGCCAGCGTGTATCCGACAGCGCCTCTATCAATGCCCCGAGATTCTTGACGGGTTCCAGCCGTCCGACCGTGGCCATTCGTAGCGTTGCATCGGCGCGGATGGGCTGCGCTGAGCGGAAGTCGGCAACATTCACAGGATTGTGGAAGATCCGCGCATTCGGCAAGCGCATTCGCAGCTGCGTTTCCGACACATTCTTTAGTTTGTCGGCCAACAACCCAACAAAAGCAGCGTCGGCAAACATCTGCTGTGCAATGCGCAGCCTGCGCAATGCTGGGGGTGCCTGCTCGCGATGACACAACAGGGTGTATGGCGACATTAGCCGTGCCAGTGTCTGACGCAGCGCGGCTGTGCTGCCCCCGCGGGCGACATCGTAAGATCCGCCCTGGCTGATGCAAACGATGTCGGGGCGGAATTGGTGGAGCGGACGAAATGTGCCGACCAGACGGCTAAGCAGGGCAGAACGTCGCTGCCAGCCGGTGCGCGGCCGGAAGCTCAGCAGTGCTCCTGCAGAGGCTAGTTCACTGAGTGCTGGCGGACATTCGTTCCATCGATAGGTACTGATCAGAACCTCGTGTCCTTGCTCCAGGGCACGCTGAGCTGTCTGTGCCCATAACAGCTCTGAAGCTGCCCAGGGTGCTCCTGCCATCAATGAGACAAATGCAATGCGCATCAAAGTACTGAAGCTGGGACGGCGACTCTCGCCATAGGTGCAGGTTTGTTGTCTGGGATCAGTAGACGAATATAGCGTGCACAGACCAGCAGGAGGAACTGGCACACTGACTTTCGGCGAATGTGTGACTCGTCGTTTGCACGCGCAGTGATGGTCGAACGAGTGTCTCAAGCGCGCTACGCATCGAGTCGATTCTCCGGACTCGCCGTCAGCTGGTGGGTGTTGCCGAGCGGCCTCTTGCGATATGGTAGGCTCGGGACGTCAATGAGCAACAAGACGCGAACGCCCCGATTGTTGCATCCCGACAACCCTCTGAGACCGCTTATGCCATGAACGATCTTGAGCAGTACTTCTACAACAATCCCGGTCGCGTGATTCACAAATGGAGGCACTATTTCGAAATTTACGATCGGCATTTTTCGCGGTACCGGGGGCGGCCGGTCACGATTGTCGAGATCGGTGTTTACAAAGGCGGTTCGTTGCAGATGTGGAAGCACTACTTCGGCCCACAGGCCCGTCTCTACGGCATTGACATCGATCCCGCCTGCCAGGCATTTGGGGAAGAGCGGATCGATATAGTGATTGGCAGCCAGGAGGACCGAGATTTTTTGCGATTCGTGCGGGAACGCATTCCCCACGTCGATATCCTCATCGATGATGGTGGGCACACGATGCGGCAGCAGATCGTCACGTTCGAGGAGCTGTTTCCGCACGTCGCTCCGAACGGTGTTTATCTTTGCGAAGACCTGCACACATCTTACTGGCGCGAGTATGGAGGAGGTTACCGCGCGCCAGATACATTCATTGAATACAGCAAGAACTTCGTCGACTATATTCACGCTTGGCATGCCCAGGCGCCCATGCCTGCCCAGACGCCGCGGCGTGCCAAGTGGTACAAGCGATGGTACAAGTCAGTACCACCGGAGATTTCCGCACCTGAGCTGTCCGAGTCGGATTTCACACGCTCTGCGCACTCGCTGCATTTCTATGACAGCGTCCTGGTGATAGAGAAACGACCGATGGAGCGTCCGTCGGATACGAAAACCGGTAGCGACATCGATAGCGCCGCTACCGGCGCTTCAGTTCAGGGCTGATGTTCTAAAACTGCTGCCGGCGGCTTGGACACAATTGCGCTCTTGCTGGACGCAGTGCTGAACTCAGACTCTGGCCAGCACCCGTCTCGCAGCTGCTACCGTCGCATCGATTTCCGCATCCGTATGCGCGCTCGAAACAAACCCCGCCTCGAACGCCGACGGCGCCAGATACACCCCTTCCGCCAGCATGCCGTGGAAGAACTTGCGGAAGCGCTCGACGTTGCAGGCCATGACCTGATCGAAGTAGTCGACGCGCGGTTGATCGGTGAAGAACAGACCGAACATGCCGCAGACGTGATTGGTGACCAGAGGTACGCCCGCATCGCGTGCGGCTTGCTGCAGTCCTTGCATCAATCGATCGGTCTGTTGCGACAGGCGCGCATGAAAGCCGGGTTGAGCGATGCCAGTCAGCGTTGCAAGGCCAGCGGCCATGGCCACGGGATTGCCGGACAGCGTGCCTGCCTGGTACACAGGGCCGAGCGGTGCGATGTGCTCCATGATGTCGCGCCGCCCGCCGAAAGCGCCGACCGGCATGCCGCCACCGACGATCTTGCCCAGCGTGGTGAGGTCGGGCTTGATGCCATACAGCGCCTGAGCACCGCCGAGGGCCACGCGAAAGCCGGTCATGACCTCATCGAAGATCAGCACGGCCTGGTGTTGATCGCACGCCGCGCGCAGTGCTTCGAGAAAGCCCGGCAGCGGCGGCACGCAGTTCATGTTGCCGGCGACCGGCTCGACGATCACGCAGGCGATCTCGTTGCCGAACTGCCGAAAGGATTCCGTCACCTGATCGATGTGGTTGTACGACAGTGTGATCGTGTGCGCCGCCAGCTCGGGCGGTACACCTGGAGAGGTCGGGACGCCAAGCGTCAGCGCACCGGAGCCGGCTTTCACCAGTAGTGAATCGGAATGACCGTGATAGCAGCCCTCGAATTTGACGATCTTGCTGCGGCCGGTGAAGCCGCGGGCGAGGCGGATGGCGCTCATCGTCGCTTCGGTTCCCGAACTCACCATGCGCACCAGTTCGATCGAGGGGATCAGTTCGCAAATACGCCTGGCGACCTGCGTTTCGATTTCGGTGGGCGCGCCGAAGGACAGGCCGAGCGGCGCTTTTTCGATCACGGCGCGAATCACATCAGGATGCGCATGCCCCAGGATCATCGGACCCCAGGAGCCCACATAGTCGATGTATTGCTTGCCGTCATGGCCGAACACATGCGCGCCGCTGGCGCGCTCGATAAAGACCGGCTCGCCGCCGACGGAACGGAATGCGCGTACCGGCGAATTGACGCCACCGGGAATGTAACGGGACGCTTCGGTGAACAAGGACAAGGGCGGCTCCATGGGCTGGGAAAGGCAAGTGTAAGCGCCGGGCGCGAGGCGCGCACCGGGAGGTGAGTCGTGAGGGATGAATCGTGAGTGCGAAGAGAGCAGGGAGCCGGGATGCGGGATTCTGTCCGCTCACTACTCACCATTCAGTGCTCGCCGTTTCTTTCGCCGCTCTCCTATAATCGCGCACCTTCCGGTGACAGCGCGAGTTCCCTGCTTACGATGAAAGCTTACATGTGCGTGATCTGCGGCTATGTGTACGAAGAAGAGAAGGGCGATCCGGCGTCCGGCATTGTAGCCGGGACGAAGTGGGAGGATGTGCCGCTCTCCTGGCGCTGTCCTGACTGTGGCGCGGGGAAAGAAGATTTCGAAATGGTGGAGGTGTGAGGAGTCGGCGGCTGGCGACGGGCCTCGGACGACGGGCAACGGCCAGAGTAAAGAACACTCTTTTTGCGTGCCAGGGGTAGTTCCGTCACCGATGTCGCCGTATCTTCTCGTGGCGTTGGGCAGTGCGGTTGGCGGCGTGGTGCGCTACGGGTGTGGCGTCGTGATTGCGTCGCGGTTTACTCCAACCTTCCCCTGGGCGACGCTGTTCGTGAATGTCAGCGGTTCGTTGCTGATCGGGTTGCTCGCGGCGCTGACGCAACCGGAGGGACGTTGGGGGGAATCGCCGCTGCTGCGCGATCTGTTGATGGTCGGCGTGCTGGGTGGCTACACCACGTTTTCATCCTTCAGTCTGCAGACGCTGATATTGATGCGCGAGGGCAGGCTGGCTGCAGCGCTGACGAATGTGGGCGCGTCGGTCGTGTTGTGCCTGCTCGGCGTCTGGCTCGGCTATCTGCTCGCATCGGCCCTGCGACCGGCGGTCAGTTGATCGCTTGTCGACGACTTGGGTGCATGGGGTTACTGCGAATGGTGTGAGCGCTACCGCAATTGTCGCAACCCATAGGGCGTGGGGCCAGGGTAGAAGAATCGAATTCCATGCACGCGCGCGTATGCAGATCCGTTTCCTGCCCGGGCCCCAGGCCCCACGCCCCAGGCCCTTGGTGTCAAAGGCCACCGATTCGAGTTGAGCCGCAAGGGACCAACATCTCCACAGTGGCATGGGGGTTACTGCTGCAGAGCCCGGTGTCCGTCCTGCGCCAGCAGATCGATCACGCTGCCTTTGCCGACTAAGTGCAGCGCACCGACGATCACCAGGTAGTCGTCGCGCTCGTCGAGCAAATCTTCGATCGTCTGCAGCCACTGACGATTGCGGTCGAGTGTCAGTGGACGATACAGGTCCGGGTATTGATCGAGTCCTTCGGTCAGCAGGCGCGCCAGCGTGGTCGTGTCGCCCTTGCGCCATGCGGCAATCAGATCGTTGATCTCGGCATTGGCGCGTTCCATGTCTTCGATGCTGTACAACAGGAACTCCCGCTGCTGAGTAAGCGGCAATGTCGCCAGCATGCCGAGTTGTTGCTGGATGGTTTCCAGGCCTGTGATTTCCTTACGATCCGCGGTAGCGCGCAGCAGCAATTTCTGTTCGACGCCGGAGTTGGCCTCCAGGCCCATTTTTTTCAGGTTCAGCTGCACGAGCGTAAGTGCCGCGAGCCAGGGACGCAGTCGATCCAGCAGCGCCGGGTTCATGCCGATACCGCGAGCCTGGGCGGCGACCCGTCCATAGGCTTCCGGACCGAGCTGCGATTGCAGCGTTTCGCCGGAAGGCAGCAGTCCCAGATCGGCCATGGTTTGCTGGACCTGCGCCTGATCCAGATCGTCCATGTCGATTTCCATGATCAAGCGCTCGGCGTCGCGGTACGCGCGATCGATGACCTCCGGGAATTTTTCGTCGGGGCTGAGGAAGTGCACCGAACCCAGCAGGTAAACGGTGTTGGTCTTGCCTTTGAGCGACCAGAGCGTGTGAAGTGGCGGAAGGGTCTGGGGCGCGGGGCGCGGGGCCTGGGCCAGAGCAGGAAAGGCGGCGGCGATGAGTGCGGCGGCGATGAGTGTAGTTAGGCTTCGCATGTGCGCGAGGCTGCACGCGAACAGCGTGTCGGTCAACTTGGTTCGGATCGTGGTCCGGTTTCCCGCCCAGGCCCCACGCCCCGGTCGGCGAAGCCGAGTTACGCCACGCTACGCGCCGCGTAACTCTCCAGCCACACGACTTCGGTGGCGATCGTGCCATCGGCCATCAGTTCGAGAATGCGATAGCCCGGCGGACGGTCGTCGATC
>JAIBJL010000026.1 GCA_020029545.1 Gammaproteobacteria bacterium | reverse complement strand
CCCATCGGACTCCCTGTCACGAGGGTCGTGGAGCCGAGCAAAAAAGTGTGATTTTTGCTCAGCTCTCGCCGCGTTCGCGGCGGGCACATCTGCTGCACAAGGATGTGCCCCACAGGGATTTCCTACGGTCACGAATGCCGTGGGCGCAGGAAGCGCTGGAACGGCCATGTGCCTGGGTGGCACTCGATGAGATACGTTTCATCCTTCGGGGTCGGCCGGCTGCGTTCCCGACGCAGCTCGGCACTTCCTACATCCATGTAGGTTGGGCACCTCACGATGGACAACTAGCTAGCAGCCTGTCGGGGCTCGAGGAAAACCGATGATCTATTCGCTGGGTGAGCGGCAGGTGGCAACAGTCGGCGAGGACTACTTTGTGGCGCCGAGCGCCGATCTGATCGGGTCGGTGCGCCTGGGTCGCTGGGCCAGTGTCTGGTTCAACGCCGTTCTGCGCGGCGACAACGACTGGATCGAACTGGGCGAGGGCACCAATGTGCAGGATGGCTCCGTTCTGCACACCGACTCGGGCAGGCCGCTGGTGCTCGGACCGAATTGCACCGTCGGCCATAAGGCATTTCTGCATGCCTGCACGGTGGGCGAACATTCGATGATCGCCAATGGTGCGATGGTGCTGGATGAGGCGCGAATCGGCAGCTTCACCATCGTTGCGGCAGGCGCATTCGTGCCGCCTCGCAAAGTGATTCCGGACGGCGTCGTCGTGATGGGCTCGCCGGCCAAGGTGGTGCGCGAGATTACCGACCGCGATCGTGAGCTGCTGCTTCAGGCAGCGCTCCACTACCAGCACAATGCGCAGCGCTACCGGCGGGAGTTGCAGGCGAGAGTCAATAAGTGAGTGGTGAGTCGTGAGTGGTGAATGGCCAGAACGTAGCGCTCCTGGCGGCTAAGCAGGGCGCGGGATCACGACGCCACGGCGCGGCCGGTCTTACGCCGCCGTTTTCTGCACGGGCTGCTCGCCCGCCGGATAGAACTGCAGCGATGCCGAGTTCAGGCAATGCCTGCGCCGTGTCGGCGGGGGGCCATCGTCGAATACGTGACCGAGGTGACCGTCGCAGCGGCGACAGCGGATTTCGGTACGGATCATGCCGTGACTGGCGTCCCGCAGCTCGGCGATGTGCGCCGGGTCGATGGGCTCGTAGAAACTCGGCCAGCCGGTACCCGACTCGAATTTTGCGTCGGCTTTGTATAACGGCAGTCCGCACAATCGGCACGCATAAATGCCCGACTGCTTGTTGTTGAGCAGCGAGCCGCAGAACGGGGGTTCGGTGCCCTGGTGCAGCAATACGCGGCGCTCTTCGGGCGTCAGGCCGGCGGCGTAGCGTTCACGCTCGCTCTGGCTGAGCGGGCGAATATCGTAGCCGCTGGCTGACACGGCCGCTGTCGATGTGTTGGTGCTCAAGGGCGTTACTCCCGTCACGTTGCTGACTGTCGAGACTGTAGCAGGGCCGCTGCCGAACGCTACGTCAAGCTGCCGCAGCCGCGGCGGCATCCTGCAAGGCTGTGCGCAGCGAATCCTCCGACTGCAACCCGACCAGGCGTCGTACCGGTTTGCCGTCCCGGAACACGATCAGCGTGGGGATCGAGGATACCTGGTGATTGACGGCGAGCTGTTCCTGCTCGTCGACATTCACCTTGGCGATTCGATAGGGACTGTCGGTCGCGCTCGCCAGCCGTTCCAGTATCGGCAGTTGCGCGCGGCATGGACCGCACCATGGCGCCCAGAAATCGACCAGTACCGGTCTGCTGTCGCGTGTCAGGTCGGCGTGAAAGCCGGCGGTAGTGAGTTCTTCAATCATGATGACTTCCTTCCCGTTGAGGCGGTTGCAAGCGGGGTGCGGCGTTCGGTTGACCTTACGGTTCATCGAAGCCACCCGGGCACAGGGATGTGCCCCGCCGCGAATGCGGCGAGAGTCAAGCAAAAACCACGCTTTTTGTTTGACTCAACGATCCTCGTGACAGGGAGTCCGATGGATCGTTCCTTACGATGGTGCGCAGGTCGAGAAAATCAATCCACGGGACGCGCGGGAATTCACTGCCGCCGCGAATTCATGAATGGCTAAGGTGAGCTCGCCAACGTTTCCACCGGCTGCTTCAACCCGCTGCGCGCAAGCGGCTGTGGCGATAACCGTAGGCGCCGTAGATCGAGAAGCCGAGGACTGTCCAGATCAGCAGCCGCCACCACGTATCCGCCGGCAGGAAGTAGGTCATGCCGCCGCATACCACTGCGCCCAGGACACAGGTAACCGGCGCCCATGGCACGCGAAAGGGACGACTCGCATTCGGCCGCGTGTAACGCAGTACCAGCACGCCCAAGCAGACCACGGTGAATGCGAGCAGGATGCCAATGGAGATCAACTCGCCAAGCACGTTCAAGGGGAACAGGCCGGCGATGACCGCGGCGACGACTACCGTCCAGGCGGTGGCCACATGGGGCGTGCGATACACCGGGTGTACCTTGCTGACCACCGGAGGCAGCAGGCCGTCTTGCGCCATCGACAGCAGAATGCGCGGTTGTCCGAGCAGCGACATCAGGATCACCGATGTCATCCCGGCGATCGCACCCACCTTGACCACGACACCGAGCCACAGCAACTGCGGATGAGCATCCAGCGCCACGGCGACAGGTGCGGCCGCGTCGAGCTTTGCGTACGGCACCATGCCGGTCATCACGGCGCCCATGCCGATGTATAAGGCGGCGGAGATCACCAGTGTGCCGAGAATTCCCAGCGGCACGTCGCGTTGTGGGTTGCGTGCCTCGCGGGCCGTCGTCGAGGCGGCATCGAAACCGATGTAGGAGAAGAAAATAATGCCGGCACCCTGCAGGACACCGCTCCAGCCGAACTCACCGAACTTGCCGGTACTGGCCGGAATGAACGGGTGCCAGTTCGCCGTGTCGATGTAGCTGATGCCGGCGCAAATGAAGACCAGGATCACTACCACCTTGATCACGACCATGACATTGTTGGCCGTCGAGGATTCGCGCACGCCGACGTAGCAGATCCAGCCTAGCGCCAGGATGATCAGTACCGCCGGCAGATTGACGATGGCGCCGGTCAGGCCGAGTTGGCCTGCCCCGGTCTTGCCGAACGGTGCATTCACCAGCATGCCGGGTAGATGAATGCCCCATTCAATGCCCCATTCGTTGAGGATGTTGACCACGTACTCCGACCAGCCGACCGCCACCGCGGCGGCCGACATCATGTATTCCAGCGACAGATTCCAGCCGATGATCCAGGCGATGGATTCGCCGAGGGTGCAGTACGCATAGGTGTAGGCGCTGCCGGAGACCGGAATCATTGCGGCGAACTCGGCGTAGCAGAGGGCGGCAAAACCCGAACCGAGTGCCGCAATGAGCAGCGACAGCAGCAGCGCCGGTCCGGCGTGGTTGGCTGCGACCGTCCCGGTCAGGATGAACACGCCGGTCCCGATGGTCGATCCCAGCCCGATGGCGGTCAACGTGCGCGCCGTCAGCACTCGCCGCAGCGGTGGGCTGGTCGCGAGTTCGTCCATGACGGACTCGACCGAGCGCACGGCGAACAGGCGTTGCAGCAGCGGCGAGCGGAACAGCGGCATGAAGACCTCGGAATTGGCCTCGGAAAGGGATTGACTGCATCGATGGTTTGCCCCTGTCGATGGGATGTCTAGCGCTCGCAACAGTCTACCGCACCCTCCCGGCGGCCCCGGTCGAATCGCCGGATGCAGGTGACCTCGTCCGCCAGCGTGCCGGCTGAGCGTCGCCAAGTAACGTCGTCGCCAAGTAACGCCATGGCCAGCGCCGCTTGCTGTGTTGCCTTATGATCATACGGCTGATGAACCAGGACTCTCACATCGCCGCCGGCAATCCACCGCTACCCTTTCCCAACAGTTACTGGGTCGAACCGGGGCGATTGTTGGCGGGCGAATATCCCGGCGGCAGCATCCGGTCGGACCCGGCCATTGCGGTCGGGCGCAATGTGTATGTCCATTGCCGCGCAGGCATCGGCCGCACCGGCATGGCGGTCGCCTGCTACCTGATCCAGGGCGGTCTCACTGCCGAACAGGCGCTGGCACGCATGCAGATTCTGTGGAAGCAGAATGCACGCTCGGCGACCTGGCCGAGGGTGCCCGAGACCGATGAGCAAGTCGCCTATGTGCGTCGCTGGCGTGCCGTGCCGGCCGCGCCTGCCGTTGCGCTGAATCTTTCCGCGCGGGCAGAGGGCGCCATGCTGGGGTTGGCTGTTGGCGATGCACTGGCACGTGCATTGAGCGAAAGCGGTGGCGATGCGACGCGGATATTAAGCGAGGCGGCGCGACGCCCCGTACTTGCAACCGACGCACATACTGCAATGACGCGCGCTGTCGCCGAGAGCCTGCAGGCTTGCAAGGCGCAGGATGCCGAGGATCAACTGCAGCGTTATCTGCAATGGACTCGCCATGTCGCTGGCGATGCGGTGCCTGCGGAATTGAAGCGCGCCCTGGCGACATGGCAGTGGTCGCGCAAACCGCTGGCCGGTTCGCACGATCCGAAGAATCTGGACGGGCATTCGATTCCCCGCACGCTTGCTGTGGCGTTGTTCTCGCAGCGCGCGCCAGCCGGCGCGCAGGATCTGGCCAGCGAAGTATCGCGTGTGACGCAGCAGGCGCCGGCGATTCTCGATCTTTGCCGGCTGTGGGCAGCGTTGCTGCTCGACGCCCTGTCGGGTTCGACCAAAGTGCAATTGCTGTCGCTGCAGCACACGCCGCAATTGCGACAACTGCGGCAGCGACCGTTGCGCAGCGAGCTGGACGGATTGCTGAGCGGACAATGGCAACCCCTTGCGGGCGGCGGCAATGCCATTGCCGCGGTTGCCGCTGCGTTGCTGGCCGTGCAGAGCGGCGGATCGTTTCAGGCGGGCCTGGCGCGGGCCCTGACCTTGTCGAAGAATCCGGCGGTGGCCGGACCGCTGTATGGATCGCTCGCCGGCGCGCTATCTGGCGCACGTTCGATCCCACAGGAGTGGTGTCGTCGCCTGCCGGATGAAGCCGCGTTGCGAATGCTCGCGCGGCGCCTGATCGCCTGACGCCATCCCACTCGACCGTGGCCACTTCTATCAAGCACAAGCGCAACTCCCGGGCACGACGCCGCGAGCCTGCCTGGGTGCGCCTGTCCGATCAGCAGCTGTTGCAGTTACGCTTTTGCGACCTGCATCTGACACTGCGCGATACCGTCGTGCAGCGACATCAACAGGTGCTGGACAACGACCTGAAGCGTCGCGGCATTCGTTTCAAACCGCATATCTGGTTGTCGGTAGAGTGGTTCTCGCCCGATGGCGTGCCCGGCATCGCGGTGCCGTTCTACATGGCGCATCAGCGCCTGATGCGCCTGGAGCGCGCGATGATGGACGAGGTGGAAGGCGGCAACGCCAACTGGTTGACGCGCATCCTGCGACATGAAACCGGCCATGCCCTCGATAACGCGTATCGCCTGCGCCGTCGCAAGCAATGGCGCGAAACCTTCGGCAAGCCATCGCGACCGTATCCGGATACCTATCGTGCGCGGCCGGCGAGCCGCGATTTCGTGCTGCATCTGGGTCACTGGTACGCGCAGAGTCATCCCACCGAGGATTTTGCCGAGACCTTCGCCGTGTGGATGCAGCCGCGTGCCCGCTGGCGACGCGATTACCAGGACTGGCCGGCGCTGCGCAAACTCGAATACGTCGATCGCCTGATGCATGAGATCGAGGGTGAACGACCGTATGTGGTCAATCACGACCTGATCGAACCGCTGAGCGAAAATACCCAGACGCTGGCCGAACACTATCGACTGAAACGGATTCGCTACGGCTTCGATACGCCGGATGCCTACGATCTGCGTCTCAAGCGAATTTTCGGCAAGGCGCAGGCCGGCAAACGGTACCTGCGTGCCGACAAGTTCGTGCGCCAGGTACGCCCCCAGCTCGAACGACTGCTGGCGCGGCGCTCGCGTCTGCATCCTTACCTGGTATTTCATGTGCTGCGCACGGTGATGCAGCGTTGCCGCGAGCTGGACCTGATTGTCGATACGTCGCAGCGCGAAGCAAAGCGCGCGCTGCTGGGAGTGCTGGAACGCATCATGATGGATATTCTTCGTCGCGACCGCGAGCGTTACGCCCTATGAAGCCACTGCGCGTGCTGGTGCTGATGCACGAAACCCTGGTGCCTCCCAAAAGCCTTGCGGGGCTCAGCGACAAGCAGATCGACGAATTCCGTACCGAATACGATGTGATGGAGCAACTGCGCAAGGCCGGTCATGACGTGCGCGCGCTGGGTCTGGGCGACAATCTCGCCGAGCTGCGCGCTTCGATCACCGACTGGCAACCGGACATTGCCTTCAATCTGATGGAAGAGTTCCAGGGCATCGTCACGTACGACCAGTATGTGGTCGCGTTCCTGGAACTCATGAAGCAGCCGTACACCGGCTGCAATCCGCGCGGCATGATGATCTCGCGCGACAAGGCCTTGTCGAAACAGATTCTTTCCTATCACCGCATTCCGACCCCGGGCTTCGCGTTGTTCCGCCGCGGCCAGCGTTACAAGCTGCCGCGCAAACTCAGATTTCCGTTGTTCGTGAAGTCGGCCACCGAAGATGCGTCGGTCGGCATCTCGCAGGCTTCCGTCGTGCACGATGCCGAGAAGTTGCGGGAGCGCATCGAGTTCATTCATGAGCAGACCCATTCCGATGCGCTGGTCGAGGAATACATCGAAGGACGCGAGTTGTATGTCGGTGTCATCGGCAACGATCGCTTGCGCACGTTTCCGGTGTGGGAGATGGATTTCGGCACGTTGCCGGATGTGATGTCGAACATCGCCACGCGCAAAGTGAAGTGGGATCGTCGCTATCAGGCGCGCCACGGCATACAGACGGGCGCAGCGCGCGATTTGCCTGACGGCTGCGCTGCCTATCTCGACCGGTTGTCGAAGCGCATCTATCGCTCTCTGTACTTGAGCGGTTACGCGCGCATGGACTTTCGCATGCGTCCTGACGGCAGCGTGTTCGTACTGGAAGCGAACGCCAACCCCAATATCAGTCACAAGGAAGATTTCGCGGACTCGGCGCACGCGGCGGGCGTCGACTATTCGGCGGTGCTCGAGCAGATCATTCGACTGGGACTGAATTACCAGGCGGCGTGGCGTCTCGACGAAGCCTGAGATTGCTCGCCCACAATGGAGTCGACGCAGTGCAGTGCAGTGCGCGCTCCGAGTCCCGGGTGACCTGGAGTAAAGGCCATGAGGAACGAAAGCAACCTCTGGCCATTTACCCATCACTCTTCACCAATCACTATTCACCATTCACTTCCTTCGTGGCACCCGCTGGCGTGAGTGTCGACATCCACGCGCCAGGTTCACCGGCAAAAACAATCTTTCGATAGAACCATCGATGCCTGCGCCTGCACCTACGCTGACAACAATCACGTGGGAGCAGCACGATGCGGCGTGCAGCATGGACACTGGTGATGTCGATCGGCCTGACAGGCTTGTCGATAGGCCTCTCGATAGGCTTAAGCGGTTGTGCTGGCAATGGTGAAGGTCTTGATGAAACCGGCAGACCGATGGACAACGGGCCATTGCCGCTGGTACCGACCTTCGCGTCGATTCAGCAGAACGTATTCACGCCGATCTGTACCACCTGTCACGCCGGTGCTTCGGCACCACTCGGGCTGCGGCTCGACGAAGCGTCGTCCTACGCGGCACTTGTCAATGCGGCGAGCGTGGAGGTGCCGGTGCTGCGCCGCGTGCTCCCTGGCGATCCCGACGCAAGCTATCTGATCCAGAAACTGGAAGGGCGCGCGGCCGTCGGTAGCACCATGCCGCTGGGGCAGGCCCCGTTGCCCGCCGCGACGATCGCCGTCATCCGGCAATGGATTGCGCAGGGAGCGCAGCGTCCCGTGGTGTCGACCTCCATCGATGCGCCGGCGAAACTGCATGGCGTAGCGCCTGCCGCGGACGACATTCTCGACAGCGCGCCGACGGAGATCGTCATTGCATCGGCGAACGCGATCGATACGACGTTAATCCAGACCGGCGCTGTGCAGGTGGTGCGCAGCGGCGGCGACGGCAGCTTCGAGGAGGGCAACGAAGTGCAGGTGCCGTCGCTGACCGTGACGGTGCGGTCGGAAGCACCCACCGTGCTGGTCGTCACCAAGACCGATGGACCGTTCTTGCCCGACAGCTATCGAGTCACGATCGCGGGCACCGGATCGATTGCCGCGTCCGATCGCGCTGGTCTGCCGATCGATGGCGATGGCGATGGCAAACCCGGCGGCGATTTCGTCGAATACTTCGAAGTCGGGAGGGCGCTGTGATGCTGTGTCGAGTCGTCGTGGCGATCGCGGGATTGCTCGCTGGCAGCGCTGTTTTCGCCGAACCCTACTTTGCCGTGCAACAGGGGGCCAAGTGCGTCGCCTGTCACGTGAATCCAACGGGCGGCGGCATGCGCAATGCGTACGGCGTTGCCTGGGGGCAGACCTCGTTACCTTCGCGCACGCTCGATCTGGGCAAGAACGAGCTGTGGACCGGTAGCGTGAGTCGCTATCTCAATCTCGGAACCAATCTGCGTGCGACTGCCAGCTACACCGACACGCCAAATGAGCATTCGCTGTCCGAGTTCGATCTGGAGGAGGCGCGCCTGTATATCGAACTCGCTGCCATTCCGGATCGATTCTCGATCTATCTGGATCAGCGGATCGCGCCCGGCGGCAGCAACAACCTGGAAGCCTATGGTCGCTACTGGTCGGCGAATCACACTTGGTATGTCAAAGCCGGGCAGATGTTCCTGCCCTACGGCATTCGACTGGAAGACGATTCGGCATTCATTCGGCAGGTCTCCGGTATCAACTTTGCCACGCCGGATCGAGGTGTCGAAGCCGGTGTCGAACTCGGCCCCTGGACGGCGCAACTGGCGGTGAGCAACGGTACGGCAGCCGGTCCGGAAAACGACCAGGGCAAGCAGTTCAGCGGTCGCGCGGAATTCGTGCAATCGAGGTGGCGTGCTGGTGTCAGTTACAACATCAACAATGCGGACGCGGGGGATCGCAATCTCGCCGGCGTGTTCGCCGGACTGCGCACGGGTCCGATCGCCTGGCTGGCCGAGGCCGATTACATCAAGGATGACGGCTTCGCGACAGGCGAGCGCAAGCAATGGGTGGGATTACTGGAGAGCGATTGGCTGATTCGTCAGGGACACAATCTGAAGGTCACTGCCGAATACTTCGATCCCGACGACGATCTCCATGAGGACGAGCGTGCGCGCTACAGCATCGTCTATGAGCACACGCCGATTCAGTTTCTGCAGTTGCGCCTGGGCGCGCGGGTCTACGATGGCATTCCGCAGAACCATCCCGACAATCGGCGGCTCGCTTTTGCGCAGCTCAATGCGTACTTCTGAGCGGCGCGAGCGCGCGACGCAGGCTAGTATGAATAGTGAGCGGTGAATGGTGATTAGTGAATGGTCAGAAGGTTGCTTTCATCCCTCGGGGTCGTGCTGCGCCCGACCTACACGGAGGTAGGAAGTGCCGAGCTGCGTCGGGAACGCAGCTGGCCGCCACCGAGCAAATGAGCGTTCTTCCCATTCACCAATCACTATTCACCGCTCACCTCCATATCATGACGCTGTCGGCAGCCAGCGCGTGCGTGCCTGCAGCCAGGCTTTGGCGAAGCGCAGATCGCGGAGGACGATCTGCGTGCTCACGCCGAGCATCTGCGCGGTATCGCGGGTACTGAGCCCGACAAAATAATGCAGGTCGATCATTTGCACGCACCGGCCGTCGAAGCCTTCGAGGCGCGACAGCCACTGTTCGAGGTCGCCGACGTTCATGCGGGAGGTCTGTCCCACGTTGACCGACGTGAGGCGTGCGATGGCGCGCCGCCGGAAAATCGGCGCCATGAACAGGAAAAAACGGTGCTTGTCCTGCTCGCTGCGGGCATCGCCGAACAGATCGACAAAAATCGTGCGGATCACCGCCGCGGAAGCGCGTACGCCGCCGACACCGTGGAGCACGGTGTCGTGCCGGCGCAGATGGGTCAGGATCTGTGCGCGGTGTTGCTCGAAGTCCGCTGGCCCTAACGCTGGCGTGGTGGTCATCCGATGGGTTTCCGGTAGCATCCATGGCCGCCATGGAGATTATCCTGAATTGGGATAATCCTAAAGCAGGATTATTTAGACACGGGCAATTTTCCTGGAGCCCGTGCCGTCTTGAAGACCCTGCGCAGCCCCGATCATGTTCGGCTGATCGAACTGCTGATCTCAGCTCGCGAAACTGCCGGCCTGACGCAGCAGCAACTGGCCGCCCGGCTGGATAAGCCGCAAAGCTTCGTGGCGAAGTACGAAGGCGGTGAGCGTCGTGTCGACCTGATCGAGTTTATCGCGATTGCACGCGCCCTGGAATTCGATCCGGCACGCGCGGTGCGCGAAATTGCCGCCGCCTATCGCTCGTAACGCTACCCACGCTCCCATGGCGATGCGGATAGCGTCCGATAGCCCACCCTAGGGCCAATGGCGCTTAAATTAGAGATGATTGCCCCGCGACTCAACTCGAACCTACTGCCTTGACGCAAGGGCCTGGGGCGTGGGGCCTGGGTAGGAGACTCGAATTCCATGCGTCCATAGCGTGTACGCCGATCCGCGTCCTACCCAGGCCCCACGCCCCAGGCCCTATTGGTGGCAGCAATTGTGTCGCTGCTAAGTAAGCACCATCCACTCTAGGGCCAGTTGCTACTCGGCCGCCGGCCCGGCGCCGGTCCATTGTCCCAGCCACTTCAGTACTTCTTCGTACCATTGGACACTATTGGCAGGCTTGAGTATCCAGTGATTCTCGTCCGGAAAGATCAGCAGGCGACTGGGGACGCCGCGACGTTGCAACGCCGTGAATGCCGAGATGCTCTGCGAATACGGCACGCGGTAGTCGCGCTGACCGTGAATCACCAGCATGGGCTTGTTCCACTGCCCGACGTGATTGACCGGGTTGTGTTTCTCGTAGGCCGCGGGAGTTTCGTAGGGCGTACCGCCGTGCTCCCATTCGTCGAACCATAACTCTTCCGTCGAATAGCCCATGGCCCGGCTGTCGAAAATGCCGGCGTGCGTGACGAAGCACTGAAATGGCGCGGCCCAGTTGCCGGCCATCCAATTCATCATATAGCCGCCGTAGGAGGCGCCCAGCGCGCACACGCGCTTGCCGTCCAGCCAGGAATATTTTTCCAGCGCGGCGGTCAGGCCGTGCTGCAGATCCTCGAGCGGTTTGCCGCCCCAGTCGCCGCTGATCGAATCGGTGAATGCCTGGCCGTAGCCGGGCGAGCCGTGGAAATCGACGAATACCGATGCAAAGCCGGCACCGGCAAACGTCTGCGGATTCCAGCGATAACTCCAGGCGTTGCCGAACGAGACTTGGGGACCGCCGTGGACGATAAAGGCCACCGGGTACCGTTTGCCGGCCACGTAGTCGGCGGGCTTGACCACATAGGCATAGACGGTTTCGCCGTTCGCGCCGGCAAACGTGAATTGTTCCGGCTCGCCGATCGACAGCCGGGCGAAAGCGTCGGCATTGATCCGCGGCAGTTCGCGCAGCGCGCCACCCTTGGTCGCCACGGTGTACAGCTCGGCCGGCGATTTCAGCGAGGCCAGGGCGAACACGATGTCGCGCTCGCCGACGCTGAATCCATCCACGTGGCCCGGACCGGTCAGCATCGTCGGCTTGCCGGATTTCGTCTCGATAGACCACAACGGATGCTGACCGAACTGGTCGGTCGTGGCGTAAATGACCTTGCCGTCGGTCGAAAAGGCCATCGAGTCGACGGACCGATCCCAGGTCTCGGTCAATGCGCGCCGCGTCCCGCTGTTGCGATCCAGCAGCATGATCGAGAAGCGGTCCGCTTCAAATCCTGCGCGTTTCATCGAGCGCCAGGCCAGCGCGCTGCCGTCGGGGGAGTAGACAGGCTGCGCATCCCAGGCGGGATTGTCGGCGGTCAGGTTGCGCGGCTCGCCACCTTGCGCCGGGACTTCATAGATGTCGAAGTTCGTCGACCAGGGTTCCGATTTGCCCTTGATGCGGGCGTTGAACGCAACCGTCGAGCTGTCGGGCGAGAACGCGTACTCGGTGGCATCGCCAAAGGGCCTGGAGGGCACATCGGCATCGAGCGAGTTCGTCAAGGGGATGGGTTCGCCGACGACCGCGCCATCCTGCAGAG
The DNA here is from genome assembly GCA_020029545.1 of Gammaproteobacteria bacterium. GTDB lineage: Bacteria > Pseudomonadota > Gammaproteobacteria > Steroidobacterales > Steroidobacteraceae > Steroidobacter. Next base: position 12,341 of record JAIBJL010000026.1, on the reverse strand, counting down.
TCAGGATGAACAGGCGCGACAGCCGCTTGTCGTCCCAGGTGTCCCAATGTCGCACGAAAATGCGGTCGTACGTGGTGCCGCTGGCTTGCGGTTTGCTGCCGAGCCGTTCGGCCGTGCATGCGAAGTCGGGACAGTCGGCAAACACCTCGACGCTCACGGCCAGCTTCACGTTGTCCGGCGCCAGCTTGAAGCTACCTACCTCCAACGGCAGTTTCGTCACGGGCTGCGCTTCGCCACCGGCGGTCGGCAGTCGCCATACCTGGCTGGAGCCATCGCGGGAGGATAGAAAGTAAAGATAGCGGCCATCGGAGGACCATTGCGCACTCCCGTCGTTCTCGGGATGACTGGTCAGGCGTCGCGGCATCGCGCCCTTGGTCGTCAGGTCCAGCGACCAAAGATCGGTGCGACCGCGATTTGCCGGCAGGTCCGTTTCGCGCACCGTGAATGCCACTGTCCTGCCGTCCGGAGAGATCGCGGGGTCGGAAACGCGCTTCAGGCGGATAAGATCCTGTACCGAGAAAGGAGTGCGTTCGGCAGCGAGCAACGGGGCAGGCAGCACGATGGCGGATGCGGACATCGCCAGCCAGGTGGCAAGAGCCGCCGGCGCGCGATTCGCAAGGAACGAGCGGGGCATGTAACACGAACTCCGGGAAGAGAAACTGCGCAATATCCTACCTTGGCGGGACGGCTTTGCCGCTGCTCAGCGATGGCGGAACACGGCGAACGCGCTGGTGTGGCCATGCAGGAAAGTGTTGTCCTGCACCGGACCGATTTCGCCGTTCCCGAAGAATCCGCCGAGCGGCACATCGGCGATCAGGCGTCGGAATGCATTGCTGTCGTGATCCGGTTGCCCGTACAGGTCGGCGCCGCGTCCGGCGCACGAGAACAGCAGCGCGCCGGAGGAAGGAACATATTTCGGCGACTTGCGATACTCGAGTAGTGCGCGTTCCAGATCGAGCGCCGAGGCCGCCGCATCGCGGAAATGAAACTGGACGACGCTACGTGCCGGCACCTGCGCATTCACCCATAGCGCACCGCTTTGCGGGTCCATGCCCAGGATATTGCGGATCAGAAAGTCGCCGGGGACGTACTCGTTCGCATCGGGACGCATGGCCAGACCCAGGAATAGCGACTGGCTGAACACATCGCGATCGGCGGGCGAGAGCTTTTCGAACAAGTCGGACATCACATCGCGAGCCGCGTTGCCGTCGATTTCACGGATCAGGTTTTCATGCGAGGCGGTGATGAACATGGGTTCGCCTACCGGCCGGCATCCTTGCGCGACGATGGCGTCGATCTGGATATCGCCGGTGAGCGCGAGCGTGACCGCACCGGAGCGATAGACCCGATCGCCCAGATAGAGCGCGGTGGTGCCCACTTGCCGCGCACCACTGGCGAGGCCGCCGATTTTCGTCGAGGCCGGAAAAACTCGATCCAGTCCTTTGACCAGCGCTTCGGTCTCGAAACTGAACGGATCGGCCAGAATCAGGAACGACGGTTGCTGATTGGCCGTCATGTGCAGCACATCTTCCCAGATGCGCGGTTCGGCATAGACGGGCGGTACCTGGGCGGCGTCCAGATGCGTGCCACGCAGTTTGATTCCCGGTAGCAGCGCGCCGGTCAGCGAGATTGCCGGCCGATCTTCGATTTCCTTGCCGCCACCGATGACTGCGCTGGCGCAACAGCCAAACAGGAAGGTGCCATCGAACTCGCGCCGGATCAGTTCGGCGACGGCTTCGAAGCGCGATGCATGCTCGCTGCTGACGAACACGAACAGCAGGTCCGGGTCCTGCTTGCCCAGATCGTTGAAGATTTTTTCGGCCGCGCGTTCGACCGCCGAATCCAGCGAGCTGTCCGTGTCGACCGCAGAAGCCCAACGCATAATTCTCCAGAAGACCTAAGTCACAGGGTGGGGTCACAGGGTACGAAAAACGCGCGCTGCTGGGCGTGCGTCGCTGCTTGGAAGCGTATCGTCAGTCCGCTGCGATTCTAACGATGCCGCAGCGGATTTGTCCGTAGCGCGTTGTACGCTCGCAGCGGCTTGAGTGTAATCAGTACAATGAGCGGGTGCTGGCTACGGGCTACGGGCGGACAGTCAGAGGGGAGCTGCCGCTTGAATGGTAAAGTGACGCCAAACGTGGCCATTGCCTGCGGCTGTCAGACCGCGCACTTTCTCATACACTATCGGCGTTCATCAGCCTGATATCCATCCACCATGTCCGATTATCAACTCGCCACGCTGGCAGTTCGCGCGGGACAGGTTCGTTCGCCCGAAGGTGAGCATTCCGAACCGATCTTCACGACCTCCAGCTATGTGTTCAGTAGTGCCGCTGAAGCCGCGGCTCGCTTTGCCGAGACCAGCAAGGGCAATATTTATTCGCGGTTCACCAATCCGACCGTGCGTTGCTTCGAGGAGCGACTGGCCGCAATGGAAGGCGGTGCTGCCTGCGTCGCCACGGGTTCGGGCATGGCGGCGATCCTGGCAACGTGCATGGCGTTGATGAAGGCCGGCGATCACATCGTCTGTTCCGACAGCGTCTTCGGTTCGACGATTGCGCTGCTCAATCGCTACCTGGTGAAGTTCGGTGTCGAAGTCACGTACGTTCGTCCGGACGACAACGAGGCATGGCGTCGCGCCATCCGACCCAATACCCGCCTGTTTTTTCTCGAAACCCCGTCCAACCCGCTCGCGGTGATCGCCGATATCCGCGCCATTGCCGACATCGCGCACGAGCGTGGCGTATTGCTGGCCGTCGACAATTGCTTCTGCACCTCCGCGCTGCAGCGGCCGTTCGACCACGGCGCCGATCTGGTCATCCATTCGGCCACCAAATTTCTCGATGGGCAAGGTCGCTGCGTCGGTGGGGCTGTCGTCGGCAACGCCGAGACCGTTGGCAAGGAAGTGTTCGGTTTCATCCGGTCGGCCGGTCCGAGCATGAGCCCGTTCAATGCGTGGGTGTTCTTGAAGGGTCTCGAAACCCTGGACCTGCGTATGCGCGCGCACTCCGCAGCAGCTCTGGAGATCGCGACCTGGCTTGAGCAACAGCCCGCAGTCCGCAAGGTGTACTACGCCGGTCTCGAATCCCATCCGCAGCGCGCGCTCGCAAGGCGCCAGCAAAGCGGCTGCGGCGGTATCGTCGCGTTCGAGGTGGACCAAGAGCGGGCAGGGGCATGGGCTTTTATCGATGCCACGCGACTCATGTCGATCACGGCAAATCTCGGCGATACCAAAACCACCATCACGCATCCGGCAACGACCACCCATTCGCGCATCACGCCGCAGGAGCGCGACCGTGCCGGCATCCGTGAAGGACTGCTGCGGATCTCGGTGGGCCTGGAGCATATCGATGATCTGAAGGCGGATATCCAGCGAGGACTGAACGCGATCGGCAAGTGACAGGAGGGAAGGCGAGTAGTGAGTGGTGAGTCGTGATTGGCAAGAGCGAATCTTTCACGCCCTGCTGAGCTCACCGGCACAGCCCGAATCCCGTCTTAACCACTCACCATTCACTACTCACCACTCACCTTCCCGTGATCCGCGCCATCTGCTTCGATCTCGACAACACATTGTGGGCCGTGGAGCCGGTGATTCGTCGCGCCGAGCAGGCGATGTACGACTTTCTGCGCGAGCGCTATCCGCGAGTCATCGCCGGTACGACGCTCGAAAACATGCGCGCGGCGCGCGAGCGGGTGGCGCTCGAACATCCACAGATGCAGCACGACTTTTCCTTTCTGCGCAAGCAGGCGCTGCGCGACCACGCGCGGCTGGCGGGATATGAGGAGGCGCTGGTCGAGGAAGCTTTCGAGGTATTCAGCCAGGCCCGCAACCAGATCGATCTCTACGACGATGTGCTGCCAGGGTTGGCCTTGCTCAAGAATGGTTATCGACTGGCGACTGCCAGCAATGGCAATGCCGATCTGGCGAAGGTGGGCATCGCTCACTGGTTCGAGCGCAGCGTGTCGGCGCGCGAGGTAGGGGCGCTGAAACCGGACCCGACCATATTCCATAAAGTCGTCGAGGGCACCGACCTGCAGCTATCGCAGGTGCTGTATGTCGGCGACGATCCCGCGCTCGACGTGGAGGGGGCGCGTAACGCCGGGATGCGCACCGCTTGGATCAACCGTAACGGCGCTCCGTGGCCTGCGCGGTTGTTGCCCGCCGACATCGCCGTCACTTCGGTCACGGAACTGGCCCGAGTGCTCGATTGCAGGCCGCCAGCTACCGTTGACCTGTTTCAGTGCGGTGACTGAACGGGGCCCGCTTTCGCAGTTGCAAAAAAAGCGACGTTGTCCAAATACGCTTGTTACAAAGCGGTTTTAGCGCCCGTTTGGGCGTCGCGCGGACAATTGCCTTGACTAAGTGTTTGGCGTAAATTGCGCGCGTTCGTGCCTTTGACTGCTTTTTCTCTGGCTTGGCCAGCCAAGGTCAGTGACGACTTTGCGTTCCCGGGCCAACTTCTGAAAAATCCGACGAGACAGCGAACGTTAGGCCTGGGACCACTGCTGTCGTTGCTGACCGTAGGGAAGGTGGCGCGATGGGGCGGAGCCCGTACAAGAACCGGGCCTTGTGGTGCTGAACCGTCACTTATGTGACGAGTCGTGCTCGAGGCTTTTTCAGATAGAGAGAGACTGTTTGTTATGACGAAAATCTATGTAGGTAACCTGCCGTTCTCGGCGGACGACGCTCAGGTGCGAGCGCTGTTCGAACAGCACGGTACGGTGGAGTCTGTGGCACTGATCAATGATCGTGAAACCGGTCGCCCGCGTGGGTTCGGCTTTGTCGAAATGCCACGTGCCGACGCGCAGCGCGCTATCCAATCGCTGAATGGCAAGGACATGGGCGGTCGCCCGCTACGTGTCAATGAAGCGCAGGAACGTCAGGGTGGTGGCCGTGGTGGTCCGCGTGGCGGCGGTGGGGGCGGCGGCGGCGGTGGAGGTGGCGGTCGCTGGTAAGCGAAACGCCCAACTGCGAATGCAGTCAAGACCCCGCGGTGCGCAAGTGCCGCGGGGTTTTTCGTATGGGCTTGACGAATGCAATGCCCAAAAGGCCGGATGAGTGCGCTGCTTTGTCTGCCAGGCCTGCGCCACGACCAGATGACTACTGCGCGCCGTTAACACCGCCGTTGGTAAATCAATGGCCATGGGTTCGACCTCGCGCCTGTCGGCAGCCGCACGAACCGCGCACGACGACGCTTGGCGCGAAGCGCACTGCCGACTGTCCGCAACGACCTGCGCGCAGGTTTCCATCGCCTTGGCAGCTGTTGGCACTCTGGCATCCTGGCTGCCAGTGCAGTTCATCTCGAAATCGCGAACTTGCTCACGGCAGGATGTCGTGAAACGCGCCATTGATAAGCCGGCGATGCACACATGCCTCGATATCGCATGAATTCGATCCATGCTAGCCATCGCCTGATTTCTGGTATGGAACTTGTAGGTAGCTTACCGGGTACTTGCATCTGAACCAGGACAGCCTGATCGGGCCGCCGGACCGGGCTGAAGCTTAGTCGGTGAATGAGGTGATCGCTATGGAGGATGGTCCGTCCAGATCTCTCGTCGCGGTGAACAGCCTGCGCGAGTTCTTTCACGATTCGGTGCAGACAGCGCTGCGCAAGCAGCAGGTCGCAGTCGATGCTCATACCGAGCACTATGTCGTCAACGTGCTCACCACGTTCGCTCGCTCCGAGCAGCTCTACGAGCAGACGCCCGCAGGGACGCGGCTCAAGCCGCTAGCGCATATGCTGGCACAGGCTTCCGAAGCTCCCACTAGTCAGCAACGGGACGATATCTTGCGCCGCCTGGGCGATGTCTCGCTGTTCATCGCCGGATTCTTCTCGCAGAGTTTTGCCCGCAAGCTCATCGACGTGGACTATCACATCGCGATGGGCGGCCGTGCCTATGGAACCTTGGCCGACAGCATGCGCGGCACCATTCGGGGGCATTCGATCTCCGGCGTGTTCATAGAACTGGCAGCGAAGTTCCAGCGCCTGGTCGATGTGCTCAACGACGTCGCTGAAATGGCGTACTCGCACACCGATAGGGACATTCTGCGGCAATACGAAATCTGGATGAAGACCGGCAGCCCGCGCGCATACAACATCCTGCGCAAGCTGGGTGTGCAACCGGTGGGCAGCAGGGTACGCGGCAGTCACTGACCCATGATCCTGCAGCGCATGCAGTCTCTGCTGGCGCGCCTTTACGACGCGCCGGTTGCCTATGACGCGCTGGATTTTCTGATCACCGACCGCACGCAGCTTCAGTCCCTGATCGGCGGCGCTGCCAATTCGGCGAGCGACGAGCAGGTGTTCGTCGTGCATGACAGCGACGGTGTACGAGTGGGTCTGTATGTCGATCGTGCCGTGCTTGAGCGACTCGACAGTCACGATCCTCTCAAGACACTCGACACGCACAACCTGCATGACTACTGCACGGCTCTGGAGGGCGTCAGTCATTTTCACTATCTGATGTGGAGCATCGCGCGCGGTCGCGAAGTCACGCTGCTGGAGCTGGAGTTGCAAGCCGAAGTCGACAAGTACGCGAGCGCGCTGACTTTGCTGACTCAACAGAGCGCCGGGCAATTTCCGCGCAGCCTGCACGCACGCCTGTTCGACCGCATCAGTTTTCTACCGGAGCTGGATGCCGCAAGTCGCCATCGGTACGCCGAGGCAAACCGCCACGCCGCACGCTATTGTCGGTCCCTGGAAGAGCGTTTTCTGCGCCGTCGGCGATCGCGTCCGGAAGCGTGGCTGTCGGAGCTGCGGCGATTCTTTCGCTGCAGCCATCAGGAGAAGATCCGGCGGTTGGCCGTGTGCTGAGACGAACGCGGCCGATGCAATCGGCCCTCTCGCACTCGGATCAGCACACGCTGATCAGTCTTCCTTCTTCCCCTTCATCTTCCGCTGGAGTTCGATCATCTTCGACAGGCGTTCGAGATCGACTTTCTTCTTGCGGTTCGGCTTCGCCAGCATGCCGCTTTCATAGGGGTTGTAGCCGACGCGCAGTCCTTTCGGATTGGGACGGATCGGCGCGTTGGCGTCTGCGTCGTCGTCGACGATGGCCAGGCCCGCATGCGACAAGGCCTTGCCGCGCAAGCGTTCGCCGGTATCGCTGTCTTCGTTCAGTCGAGCATCGCCCCATTCGAAGATGGCATTGCCGCGTTCGTCGAAGGCCACCTTGCCGGGCTTTTCGGCTGGCTTGGGTGCCGGTCGTGCTCGTACCCGCAGGCCGAGCTTTTTCAGATCATCTTTGAGCATCGTTGCAATCCATTTCGAATCGGTGACAACAGTGTAGATGTCCGCTCACCGCCTTGGCTGTGTGCGCTATCACGGGTCTGCTAATACTGTAACCGTGTCGCACGTTGCGATTCACCCAGACAAAGTGTGACTGCGGTCGATCTTCAGGACAATTCTTGGAAGCGCCGCGTCGCCGGGCTTTGACTTAACCTTTTAAGCCGTCAGCAGGCGCGCCGCCGCGCGGAATATGGCAACCACCGATTTACCATCTCGCAGTTCGCCGCTCTGCGCCATCCGTAATACTTCGTGCAGCGGTTTCCAGTGCACTTCGAGCACTTCATGTTCTTCGAGAGCTGCCGCGCCCTTTTGCAGTCCGGTCGCGAGATACAGATGAACGACTTCGGTGAAGACGCCGGGCGAGGCGACGTAGTCGGCAAGACTGTCCCAGGATGTCGCGGTGACGCCGGCTTCTTCCGCCAGTTCGCGTTGCGCGGTCTGCAACGGAGGTTCGCGATGATCGATCTTGCCGGCCGGCAATTCCCATAACCAGTCGCCGGCGGCGTGGCGAAACTGGCGTAGCAGACAGACGCGCTGCTGCTCATCGACCGCAACGATTGCCGCACCGCCGGGGTGATGAATGATTTCCAGATCCGCGACGCTGCCATTGGGCAGTCGCACGCGTTCGACATTCACCTGGATCACGCGACCGGTGAACTTGTTGCTGACGGATTCGATGGTCATGCGATGAGTTTCGTTGCAGCGAAGGGGGTTGTCCTGCGGGAATGCGATCGGACCGGTCATCAACCGGGGCCGCTGGTGTCATCGACCGTCGCTTGACCGGTCCAGCGCTGATACAGATGCGACCACGACATGCCGACCGCCAGAATCAACGCCAGCACGATGAGCCCGATCCATATCAGCACATTGCGATCGTTGAGCGTGACCCAGCCCCACGACAATATCAGCCAGATGAGCGCGGCAAACAGCGCCAGCGCAAGCAACATCCCCAGCAGACCGATTGCCCGCAATGTGGCACTCAGAAACACGAACCAGCCGATCAGCAGCAGAATGCCGCACACCGCTTCGACCGGCGTGATTTTCGGGAATCCGTCCGCGACCATGTGCACGTACGAGTAACCGGTCGGATTGAATGTCAGCAACACCAGCAGCAGCGCAAACACTGCACGCAGCCCGAACTTGCCGAAGGTGAATTTCTGCACGGTGTCCTCGATCTGTTGCGCAGCCGACAATGACCTGAGATTCGACAATCAACCGCGCGGCGGACCTTCCGCAGCCGGCGCTTCTTCTTCATCGTCGGAAGAATCGCTGGTCTCGTCGTCCGAACTCCCCGCGTCTTTCTGAATGCCGGCCTTCGACGTCGACGTGCCGATTCGATACGCGGCGAAGCCGGGCAGCACGACCTGGTTCAGTGCCATGCCCAGGATACGTCCGCTCTTCGGTGCATAAATGCGGTGTTGCTGATTCGAAATGGGATCGGTGACCACGCCCAGCAGTTCACCTTCGCTGACGCGTTCGCCCAGCGCGACATCCGAGAACAGAATGCCGCCGTGATCGACACGCACCCATTTCGACGCGTAGTAGACCGCTTCCGGATCGCCCCAGTAACGGCGCTGCTTGGTCATGCCGAGCGAGTACAACAACGTTTCGACTGCCTTGGCACCGTGTTCCACTTGTTCCGGTTGCACGCGCATCGGTTCGCCCATTTCAAAAGTGACCGACGGGATGCCTGCTTCGTTCGCCGCACGGCGTAACGAATGCGCATCGCCCGCACCATGCAACACCACGGTTGCGCCGAATCCCTGGGTCATGCGCGCGACTGCCGGTGTCCGCAGGTCGGCGCGCACCTGCGGCAGATTCGTGCGATTCAGCGAGCCTGTGTGCAGGTCGATCAGCGCCGAGCAATGACGAATGACTTCGGTAAAAAACGAATACGCGGTGCGGGTTGCAGCACTGCCCTTGGCATTGCCGGGGAAGTAGCGGTTCAGGTCGCGACGATCGGGCAGATAGCGCGTGCCGCGATAGAAGCCCTGGAGGTTGACGATGGGCACACCGATGACCGCGCCGTTGAGCTCATCCACCTGAATGTCGTCGAGTACCCGACGAATGACTTCGATGCCGTTCAATTCATCGCCGTGCACCGCGCCGGTCAGGCATATCACCGGGCCCGGCCCCGTGCCGTTGAGCACGATGACAGGCACCGGCACGGCGAAGCCTTCGATCGGTGTGCCGCTGGTCCAGTTCAAACGCTTGCGTGTGCCGGGTGCGACCTCAGCCCCGAGCAGCCGCAATCGACCTTTTTGTTTGAAAGCGGCAGAGGGGCTGGCAGCGTCGGCTTCGGGAGGCGCGGCTGCGGGCGGGTCGGCAGCAAATGCGCTTGGCAACAGCGAGATGCCCAGCAGCGCAGCTGCAAACCAGATCATCGCCGGGCGAACTGAGCCCTTCATCCCGCTGCGACCGTGACGACTGCCCTGACGGCGTAGGCCATCGCTCGTCCGATGCCGCCGGGATGAAGTTCAGCTGGAGCCTGCCGGACGTGCACGAAGTCGGGTTTCATCCGCCAGAAGATAGCGGAGTCCGGCGTGCGAGGCCAACTCCTGCTGCTGGCGAGAGTCAGCGGCAGCGGTCGATGACGGTCAGCCGGTGCTGCGCTCGGTCCGTGTGCGTTGTAGCCAGTGCTCCAGCTTGCGCAGATTGCCGACGTCGGTATCGCCGTCATCCCAATACCGTAGCCAGTCTTCCAGCTCTGGCGGTTCGGCGCACACGCAGCGACGCAACCATGACTGAACTGTCGCCGACGGATCGAGCGTGGCGCGCTCGCCCAGTTGTTCAGATAGTGTCGGTACGATGTCCATCGTCAGCTCCGCCCGCGGTCCTCCATGCATCATGATCGATGACTGTGACCGGGCGATGACAGGGCTCATCGTCTTCGACCTGGCTGTCAGCCGGGCTCCAGGTACGTGTAGCCGTTCAGCTCCCATTCGTAGAATCGCCGTAGTGCCTGGCTTTCGGCGAGCGTCATGCGGCCTTCACGGGCAGCTCGCTCGCAATCGCGCGCAAAGCGTGGGAATAGCTGGTCGACGTCGTACTGCATGTAGCTCAGCACTTTACCGGCCGTGTCGCCCTTGACGATTTCTTCGATCCACCAGCCGCCCTGATCGTGCAGGCGGATGTGCACCACATGCGTGTCGCCGAACAGGTTGTGCAGATCGCCAAGGGTTTCCTGGTAGGCGCCGACCAGGAAGGTCGCCAGGTAGTATTCCTCGTTCGGTTTGATCTCGTGCAGTTCCAGAGTGCGCTTGACGTCGCGCTGGCTGACGAAGCGGTCGATCTTGCCGTCGGAATCGCAGGTGATATCGGCGAGCACGGCATTGCGTGTCGGTTTCTCATCCAGGCGGTGAATCGGCATGATCGGAAACAGCTGACCGATCGCCCAACTGTCCGGCAACGACTGAAAGATCGAGAAGTTGCAGAAATACGTGTCGGACAGGATCAGTTCCAGTCCTTCCAGTTCTTCCGGCACGGCTTCGAGCTTGCGACACACATCGCGGATGCGCGCACACGTTGCCCAGTACAACCGTTCGGCGAGCCCGCGGAACTCGAGGCTCAACAGTCCCAGATTGAACATCTGCAGGGCCTGTTCGCGGGCCTGCAGCGCGTCGTGATAGCACTCGACCAACCGCCGTTCCGACACGGCGCGATACGCACCGAACAGATCCAGCACAGGCTGCGGCAGGGGGCCTGGACCGGAATAGTCTTCTTCGACGCGACCGGCGACGCGGAACTGATCGAGCGCGGAGGAACCCAGCACATTGAAGATCAGCACGCTGTGATGCGCCGCTGTCGCGCGACCGGATTCGCTGACGATCATCGGATGTTCGATCTGTCGTGCATTGCACACGCTGGCGATGCGATACACGACGTCGCTCGCGTACTCGATCATCGTGTAGTTCATCGAGGATTCGAAATTGGTACGGCTGCCGTCGTAGTCGACGCCGAGTCCGCCGCCGACATCGATGTATTTGAGTCCGGCGCCCATGAGCTTGAGTTCGGCATACACATGCGCGAGTTCATTGATGGCGTCCTTGACGCGACGGATGTCCTGCAGCTGGCTACCCGGATGGCAGTGCACCAGTTCCAGCGAGTCCAGCATGTTGTGCTGCTTGAGCACGCGCACCAGCTCCAGGATCTCGCTCACGAACAGGCCGAACTTGGATTTCTCGCCGGCCGAATCGCGCCAGCGCCCGGCGCCTTCGCTCGCGAGCTTCACTCGCACGCCGATGCGCGGACGCACCTGGTACTTCTCTGCGTGCCGCAGCACCAGCGCCAGCTCCTCGAAATTCTCGATGACCGGAATGATGGTACGACCGAGCTTGGTGGCCAGAATCACCGCTTCGATGTAGCTGTCGTCTTTGAAGCCGTTACACACGATCATGCGTTGCGGCGCGTCTTCGGTCAGCGCCATGACAGCGAGCAATTCGGGCTTCGAGCCGGCTTCCAGGCCGAAATTGTATTCCTCGCCGCAGCGATACACTTCTTCGACGACCAGGCGCTGCTGGTTCACTTTGATCGGGAACACGGCGCAGTAGCGATTCTTGTAGTCGTTCTCGAGGATGGCCTGTGCGAACGCATCGTGCAGACGACCCAGCCGATGCTTGATGATGTCGGAGAAGCGGATGACGACCGGTGTCGTCAGATCCCGCGCCTTCAGGCCTTCGACGACGTCATACAGGTCGATTTCCTTGTCGAGCGAGCCGTCGGGGCGGACCACGACGTGACCGGCGTCATTGATGCCGAAGTAACCCTTGCCCCACGCGGGTACCTGGTACAAATCGAGCGAGTCTTCGATTTCCCAGAGGGAGTTCGGCGAGAACTTTTTGGCTGCGGTGTCCACGACGTCCTCGTGCGGTGGTGTGGGAAATTCGAGCGCGCGCAAGATAGCATGGAGGGGTGGGGGACGGGATTCGGGAATCGGGATTCGGGAAATTCATCGCTATCGTTCAATGCCGCTTCCTTGGAGACGATTGCTAGTTACTCAACTTGGCATGAGGGCGTGGGGCGTGGGGCCTGGGTAGGAGATTCGAATTCCAGGCG
>JAIBJL010000226.1 GCA_020029545.1 Gammaproteobacteria bacterium | reverse complement strand
TCTGTCGATTTATTCAACCAATTGAGGAATAAATGCGCGCGGGAATAAAAAATCAGCGCCGACGATCTACACTCGATGCAGGCTGAATCCACCCCATCGCGGAACCTCCATCTCTTGAACGCAGAGCGCGCATCGCAGCCTTCGTTTGAGGCCATTGCTCTGGCGCATCTCGATGCGGCGTACAACCTCGCCCGCTGGCTGACGCGCGACGCCGTGCTGGCGCAGGATATCGTGCAGGACGCGATGGTGCGCGGCCTGAAGTACTTCTCCGGCTTTCGAGGTGACAATGCGCGCGCCTGGCTGCTGCAAATCGTTCGCAACGTCGCCCTCGGCAGGCTCGGTGAGCGCAGCACCGAGCTGTCTCTCCAAGCGCAGCTCGAAGGTGCGCACGATGCGGTCGCTTGGTTCCATGCAGATTCTCTGCACGCGCCCGATGCCGTGATGGAACAGGCGCAGACCAGAGATACCGTCGAGCGGCTGCTGAGGACGCTGCCGCTTGAATTGCGCGAGTGCATCGTGCTGCGCGAGCTGGAAGAACTGTCTTACAAGGAGATTGCGCGGATCGTTGACGCACCCATCGGCACCGTCATGTCGCGATTGTGGCGTGCGCGACAGTTGCTCGCGCGCGAAGCGCAAACGCTGGAGAATTCACTGTGAACGCACATTCCCACTGCGATCGGAGCCTGCTGTTGCAGGCCGAGTTCGACGGCGAACTGGATGCTGCACAGGTTGCTGAGCTGCATGCCCATCGCGAGAATTGCGAGCTGTGCGCGCAGGTGCTCGTGCAGTTGCAGCGCAGTCGAGTGCAATTGCGCGACGTGCAACGATATGCAGCGCCCGATGACTTGCGCCGATTCGTGTCGACGCTCGAGTCGAAAGGCGCGCTCGTCGCGATGCCGACACGACCACGTCGGCAGCCTTTTTATCTGGGTCTCGGCAGCGGCATTGCCGCGTCGGCGCTGCTCGCCATGCTGCTGATGGGTCGCCCGGCATCGCATACCGAAGATCTCATCATCGACAGCCATCTGCGCGCACTGCAGTCGCCGTCGCATCTGCTTGATGTCGTCTCGACCGATCATCACACCGTGAAGCCCTGGTTCGCCGGCCAGCTGGCGTTCTCGCCACCGGTCAAAGATCTGGCGACGATCGGTTATCCGCTGAAAGGAGCGCGGGTCGATGTGCTTGACGGTCAGCCGGTGGCCGTGATGGTGTACCAGGCCGGGAAACACACGCTCGAAGTCTTTGCATCGCCCCAGGCGTCGCAGCACACCACCGAAGATGAGGTGCGCCGTGGTTTCAACCTGCGTCATTGGAGCGAAGGTGACATCGACCTGTGGAGTATTTCAGACCTGAATGCCCATGAACTCGATGCGTTTGTCAGTCACTGGAAGACGACACCGTAAACGTACGCGGGCTGAACTCTCTTTGCTTTCCGTCAGAACCAGTTCGGCATCGCAGGCCAATTGATCACGCTGCTCTTTATCCGCGAACCTTGCGTGGCACTCCGGGCACACCCGCATCACATTCGAGCGCCGCGCTATCCCAGTGAGCAGCATCGGCGGCCGCTCGGTAGGTAGACTGCAGAAATTGCATCAGCGTCGCTGCGGGATCGGCCGATGTACGTACCGTATCGTATGGAAGAATGAACTCGCCGAAGTCGGCGTTGAAGAGAGCTGCGTCAGGCTCCACCTGTGCGCTGCGATAACCGGTGGGTTCGGGGTATGCATACGAGTAGTAGACGGGATACGGCAGGCTCGCGTTACCGGGCCAGAAGCCCGCGCTACTGACTTCATGCGAATACGCTTCCTGTGCCACGGCATCCGGCAGATTGACGACGCCACCGGGATGTAACGGCGCACGTCGTCCCGAAAAACGCGTGACCGCCAGATCGAAACTGCCCCAGAAAAAATGTACCGGACTGACTTTGCCGAGAAATTCCGTGCGGAAGACAGTGAACACGCGATGGCTGAGCAGAAGAATTTCGTGCAACCGCTGCACTGCTTCGGGATCATACGACCGAGGTACGGTGTCCTGATCGAAGGCGATGGGATCAGGCAATTCATTCGGCTTGCGATGAATGCTCACCCGGATGTCGAGCTGCTCGAGCGCCTGCATGACTGCCTGATAAAAATCTGCGACGGACCGTGGCCTCAATTCGACACGGCGCAGCCCGCCACCGCTGTCGAGAATCAGCAATTCGTGATCCACAAAATCGAAATCGATCTGCAGCGAGCGATCATGACAAGAAATCGGCGACGTAGTCAGACCGCGAGCGGTCACATACAGCGTCGTGTGCCAGCTGTGATTGATCCACGGTGTCAACGCGAGCCGGATCTTGCCGACGATCTGAGTCCACAAATGCAACGTCGCGCAGGTGCCTTGCCACTGAGGCCAGTCGAGCGGGGGCCATTTTGAAGGCACTGCCTTCGAAAGATTCTCGGACATATGAGCGCTCCTCGAAACAGGCGACAGATGACAAATGACAGGCCAGACTGAAAACAAACATCAACCTCTATCCTGAACTCTTACCTGAGAGCTCGTAGTCTCTTTACGCTTTCCTACGGTTTCAATCTATACCCGGTGCGAAAAATCCGATGCCGTCATGGCCAAACACGCCCGAGTCCATCGACCGGCTCACCGCCGCGGGCAAGATGGGCCCCCGTGGTGCGTCTCATGCCGACCACGACGGCCACCACGCTGCGGCCGGGTCGTGAGCAACTGACCATCGATGGACCCTTCGCCGAAATCAAGGAGCGCCTGCTCGGGTTTTACATCGTCGATTGCAACACACTGGAGGAAGTCCTCGAGAGCGCAAAAGAATTCACGCGTGAACCCGGTGCGCTGGGAATACGCCCGGTGCAATACTTTCACGGACAACAGCCATGCACGAGGGAATGCGGTTTGCAGCCGCACGCATCAAACATTTTGAGACGGAAGGTTGGCACTTCTATTTCGAGCGCTGCAATGAGCCGGCATCCGCGTCGGATCTGTTCCGTGACGCTTAAGCGTTCTAACAATATAATCGAGTCCGCACGCATTGCGCGCCCGACTCACAAAGTGTAGTGCACTCTGTTCGCGCCTCATTCGCGGAGTTGGGCGTAAAAAAAGGAGCATCAGATGCCAGTGGTTTCCGTAAGAATCGCCCGAGGCAGATCGACAGAGCAGAAGCGCTCTTTGGTCAAAGCGATCACAGACGCTGTTGCCTCAAGCATCGATGTGAAACCCGAATGGGTTACAGTTCTGATCGAAGAATACGAGCGGGAAAACTGGGCAACCGGTGGTGATCTGCACTCTGATAAGTTCGGCCCTGGCTTTGGAAGACAGGCAAGATAGTCAAACCATGGCATTGCCCGACAGCCGCTGGTTCCGACCGCCTCGCATTCGCTCGGCGGCACAGCGGCAGCGTTAAGTTGCACGAGGAGCAATGCATATGAATTCAGCAGAGTGCGAGATATCGACGGATACAGATCGCGTGGACAGACCGTGCTCCTGCTGAATGGCGGCGTCTGGGTTGCAAGAAAGGGAGTGCAATGGAACCACGTCTCAACATAGTCACTCTTGGGGTTCGTGACCTCGCCAAGGCGGTTGCGTTCTATCGTTACGGTTTGGGGTGGCCCCAATCGAGCGCGAGTGTCGGCGACTTCGCAATCTTCAAGCTGTCCACGGGCACTGCTTTGGCCCTGTATCCTCGTCGTCTCCTTGCTGCCGATGCCAAGGTAAAAGACAACGGTGGCTTCGGTGGAGTCACTCTCGCCCAGAACGTTGCAGACAAAAAAGCTGTTGACCTTGTGCTATCGCAAGCCGTGACAGCCGGCGGTGTGCTTTTGAAATCAGCACAAGAAGCTGAATGGGGTGGGTATTCCGGCTACTTCGCGGACCCTGACGGACATCCTTGGGAAGTTGCATGGAATCCATTCTTCGTTATCGAGAAAGGTTGTCTTCAGTTGCCCGAGTAGGCGCATTGCCGCCCAACAGCGCCTTCCAGCGGACCGCGTTTAAAGCAACGCACTGCTGAAGGCGAGAGTGATCTGAATCGAACATCAATGCAGTGCAGTAAGTGTGGGCATACATTTTCTCTTCGGCAGTCCAATGCGGCGTATTCGCAGGCGAGACGATCATAACGAGGGGCGCCTCTCTCAAAACCGGAACGGGCCCTAACAAGCACATCAAGTTCGCACGCTGTGCGTGCCCGACGAACAAAGTGCGATGCACTTTGTTCGCGGCTCATTCGCGGCGTCTGGCCCCACGGCCATCATCGGGGCCATGCATCGGTTGCATCTACATTCCAGGTATGCTCACCTGGGATGAGGCGAAGCGTCGCGAGAATCTCCGCAAGCATCGCATCGATTTCGCAGAACTCGAGCCAGTCTTCGATCTCCCTATGGTCACCGTGGAAGACGACCGCAAACGCTACGGCGAACTGAGGTTGCAGAGCTTGGGCATGTGGCGTGGCCGAGTCGTCTTTCCTTGTCTGGACTCCGCGCGGTGATGACACCGCGCATTTCATCTCCTGCCGTTATGCCGATCGCACGCAAGTCGAAGAGTACTTCTCAGCCCTATAGCCCAGCGGAAATTGCTGCTGCCAAGGCGGCGGCAAAGGCTCCTTTGTCGAAGGTTGCCGCCGTGGACTGGAGCAAAGGCACGGTCACACGGGGTGGAGGCGTCGCCGCGACCATTGACGCCATTCGCCGAACGCGAGGGCCGAACAAGAACCCAACCAAGGAGCAAGTTGCCATACGGTTCGATCGCGGGGGAGGTGCTTGTCGCCTTTCGCGCTGGCGGGCCGGGCTGGCAAACGCGAATGAACGCAGCGCTCAAGGAGTGGCTTGCGGCTCACCCACGCAAGCGCAAGTCCAGTCGTGCGCATAGCGGGGGCTAACCCTTCGTTGCACCCGAAGTTCAACAGCCGGCTTTGCCGTCTGTCGCTCGCGGGTGAACTCAAACGTTAGAGTCCGATTTGCAGCGGGTCGCGCACTGGGTTTAAGGTATCCACATGAGCAGTACGGTCGTCATCTCTTCGGCAGACATAATGGGTGGCACTCCCGTGTTCCCGGGCACCCGCGTTCCTGTTCAAACCCTGCTCGACTACATCGAGGCTGGCGACAGCATTGATGAGTTTCTTTTGGGATTTCCAACTGTTACGCGGCCTCAGGTGGTAGCGTTCCTGGAGCACGCCGCCAAGCTCGCAGTTACTGAAGCGGCTTGAAGGTTCTACTCGACGAATGTGTCGATAGCCGGCTCGCGCCTCATCTCGGCACATTGCATGTGCGAACGGTAGCGGAGCGCGGCTGGGGCGGAATCACAAACGGCAAGCTGCTCGCCCTTGCTGCAGCTGAATTCGATGTGTTCATTACCGTTGTTCGGAATCTCTCCTTTCAGCAGCATCTGCCGAAATTCGACATTGCAGTAGTACTGCTGATCGCGAAGACAAATCGTGTCAACGATCTCGTAGATCTCGTTCCAGACCTCCTGGAAATTTTGTCCCGTGCAACGAAAGGTGCGGTCACTCGTGTCGGACTCTAACCACCGGTTCGAGGCCGCCGCGCTTGTGCGTCCAATTAGCCGCACTGGCGCGCCTCAACCGGGTCGTTGGCCACGCAATAGCGAAGAATGAAATGAGCCAGGACCGGCATCCCTGTTTGCAGGTTCATCCCAGCTGTCTCGGCGCGAAGTCCGTGGTTGGCTATCGGTACGGTGCCGTCTTCACCAGCGCATCGTGGCCCGTCTGGGGCGTGGCGACGACATCCAGGGCCATCTCTCTTTTGTGCAGCAGTAGGGTGGCTTCGTTCATTCACTGCAGAATTCCGAAATATTCGTTGCAGTGACGCATCACGGTCCACAGTTCCGTCGCATTGCCGTTCGCTCGGGTCGTGCAGCACCGGTTGCCATTGTGACTTCCCTTCGTTCAGCATGGTTGCCCAACAGCACGCTGGTTCCGGCCACCCAAACGTATGCACGTTTGGGTTCCCGCGGCGCCAGCGCCGCAGTGTCGGCACAGCGTGAGCGTTGGGCGTCATATGACTGAAGCAGCAGAAATTGATCGCGTCGTCTTCCGAGAAGTCACCGCCGACAGTTGGCCTGACTTCGAGAGGCTTTTCGAATGTCGAGGTGGCCCAAAGGCTTGTTGGTGTATGGTCTGGCGTGCAACGCCAGGGGAAGCAAAACATACTGACGGCGCGAGCCGCAAAGCCGCCATTGCCAAACGTATCGCTGCTGGAACGATAGTGGGGTTACTTGGCTACGTTGATGAAGAACCCGTCGCGTGGTGCTCCGTAGCACCAAGATCAACCTACCGTCGGCTCATTGATGATGGCAGCCCTGACGAAGGTGTTTGGTCTATCGCTTGCTTCTTTGTTGTTCGCAGGTTGCGCGGCCAAAACATTACACAACGAATCATTGCCGCAGCCATCGACTTTGCCAAATCCAGAGGCGCTTCGATTCTGGAGGCTTATCCGGTCGATCCAGAATCTCCGAGCTATAGGTTCATGGGCTTCGTTTCGACATTCGAGAACGCTGGCTTTCGAGAAGTCGGGCGGGCCGGTACTCGGCGGCATGTATTCAACTGAGTATCGCGTGAATGCAACGCCTTACGCCCAACCCAGCGGTCAAGCGGGACGCGCCAAAATTACCTTTACGTGTTGGGCAAGGGAGCGCGGTGATGAACGGGAAGATTGAAGTTATTGAGGCGGATCTCGGACGCGCGGACCACGCCAAAGACATCTTGGCGCTTACTGCCGCTTATGCGCTTGACCCGATGGGGAACGGAGGTGCGCTTCCTGCCTCGGTATTGGATCAGCTCATCGAGAAATTGCGATCGCATCCCACCACAAAAGTGTTCTTGATGTATTCAGCAGGTAGTGCGGTCGGAATCGCCACCTGTTTTGTAGGCTTTTCGACGTTCAGAGCGCGACCGCTCCTTAACGTTCATGACTTCGCTATTTTGTCTGACCACCGGGGCAAAGGACTTGCCCGTCAGCTTCTGGACGCCGTCGAAGCGAGGGCTCGCGAACTGGGTTGCTGCAAAGTCACTCTGGAAGTTCAAGAGAATAACGTAAGGGCCCGGCGGGTGTATGAGAGATCTGGCCTTCGTCAAGCTGTCTACGGCGATTCCACCGGGGGTGCACTTTTCTATGCAAAGGATCTCTGAATGTCGTTCCCGTCTTAGGAGCCGAACAAGGCCATCAGGCGCGTGCGATGACGTACGCGCCTGATGGCGGTGCGTTGGGCGTCATGAATTACCTTGAGCACAACCGCCGGAGCTGGAATGACGGGGTGATGTCCGCCAGCGCATGGGCACAACCAGTCGGGGCGACTATCATCGCTGCGGCCAGAGCTGGGTTCTGGGACGTGCTCCTCACCCCAAAGACTCCCGTGCCCAAAGCCTGGCTATCCGAAGTGCTTCCCGGATGAATCGTTCGACCTTATCTTCCACCCAGCGTCAAACGTCTTCGCCAAGAACCTGGAGCCAGTCTGGCGCGAGTGCTATCGCGTTGTGCGCCCGGGTGGTTCCCTGCTGGCCGGATTCATGAACCCCACGATGTTTCTTTTCGACCATGACGAAGCCGCGGCAACTGGGGAGTTGGTCGTCAGGTACTCGTTACCCTACTCGGACGAAAGAAGCCTGTCCGAAAGCCGATTAAATGCCAAGTTCGAGGCGAACGAGCCTCTTGAGTTCAGCCACTCACTTACTTCGCAAATCGGCGGTCAGACAGACGCTGGCTTCGTAGTGGCGGGGTTGTACGAGGATCGCTGGTATGACGAAACGTGGCAGTTCAGCAATCATTCGCCGGTTAGCATCGCGACCCGGGCGATACGCCCACGATGACGCTAACCCATTACTCCAGCGGAGCGCCAACGGCAGGCCAGAAAAATGGAAGTGATGATTCATCCGACCCACGCGCGAACGACGAGGTTTGCCATGATCATCGCCGTCGGCATTGCACTCGTTGCGCTCGCCGCCACATTCTAT
>JAIBJL010000552.1 GCA_020029545.1 Gammaproteobacteria bacterium | reverse complement strand
TCATCGAGTGCCACCCAGGCACATGGATGTGCCCGCCGCCGCAGGCGGCGAGCGATGCGGGAAAAGTCGCGCCTTTTCCCGTCATCGCCACAGCGCGAGCGGCAGGATGCCCGAGTCGCTGTTTCATACTAGCGGGGCTGTGCGGATTGCGTCTTACGCGGGACGCAGGCATAACCACCCGTCGTGTCCGGAGTTTTCGCACTCCCGCCGCGGCCATCGCTTTAAGGCAATCGTTTCAGCCGGATGACAGCAGATGATGGGGAGAGGCATGTCGGCGCTCGAGTCAGCAGGGTCGGACAAGTATCGTGCGCAGGGTCGGGCATGCGACATCGAGCTGCGGGGTGAGCTGGCGCAGATCAGTGCCGAGATCGCCGATCCCGTCGTCAAGCTGCGCTACCTGCGTACCGCAGTGGAGGGGGGCGAAGCGGTAGAGCGACAGGTGCGACGTGTGCCGATTGCTCCCTTGCGCCGTGTGTTGTATCGGCTGCGTGGCCTGGAAGCCCTGCAGCCAGTTGCCGCAGATGCGGTTTCGCGTTCTGCCATCAGTGAACGAACCCTGGTCGCGTGCCGCAAGGCACGTTATTCCATGGCCGCCACTGCCGCAGTCGGTCTGCTGCTCATGCCGGTCCTGGTGGCGAGCCTGGCTTTCAGCGTCGAGCCCACGCGCCAGACCCAGGCCAGAGTTCTGGCGACACGGCCCAGTGAGGAAAAGCCCAGTGAGGAAAAGCCCAGTGAAGAAAAGGCAGTGTCGGCGCCCGGCGGCATTCCCGACCCGGTCAGCACCGTGGCGGAAACCCTGCCGAACGATGCATTGGGAATTGCACCGACCACGATCTGGCTTGCCGATCACGGCACCGGTTGGGAGCTGTACAGCAACGGATTGCGCATCGAAACTACCTATACGGTTGCCGGTGAACCGCGACGCTACCGGATTCACGACCGGCAACGCGGCTTGCAGCCTACCGTCTACAAGAAGCCCGTGGGCCTGCTGTTTCACACGTCCGAAAGCGATTTGTGGCCGCTCGAAGCGGATTACGGCGCGCAGTTACGGCGCAGCAGCACCGCACTATTGCGCTACGTCCAGCGATCCCGGGCCTATCACTATCTGATCGACCGTTTCGGTCGCGTGTACCGCATCGTCGATGACGAGACACGCGCCAGTCATGCCGGCCATTCGATCTGGGCGCGCGGCGATGAGGTTTATCTCGATCTGAATTCGGCGTTCCTGGGCGTCTCCTTCGAGTCGCGATGGGAAGGGGGCCAGACCTTGCCGATTACCCGGGCACAGCTCATGGCGGGGCGCAATCTGGTGAACTATCTGCGCCAGCGCTTTGCCATTGCTCCGGAGATGTGCGTGACGCACGGATTGACGAGCGTCAGTCCGAAGAACTATTTGATCGGGTATCACCGTGACTGGGCCCGGGGATTTCCTTTTGCGGCGTTCGGCCTGCCCGATCTCTATGCACAGCCGCCACCCAGCGTGGCGCTCTTCGGATTCAGCTACGACCGGGAGTTTGTGCGAGCGGTCGGCGAGCGTTGGCCAGGTCTGGAGGTAGCGGAGCAGGCACTGCGCAGTGATGCGGCGGCGCGTTCGGTATCCGTCAACGTCGTGCGCATCGAGCGACGGGCGCTGTACAACCAGTGGAGTAAACAGATTCGAGACGACGCCACCGTGGCAGGCGAAGCCCCGGTGCGCACCGCCGCGAATCGATGAGACCGCGAAATCGCGAACCATTTCGGCCTGTGCAACCGCAGGCACCGCATGAGGGCAAGACAATGGATGATCGAAACGATATTGGCGCGGAAACTGCAAACGATCAGGCAGCCGCCCCCTATGGCTCGGGTACCGTGGCAACACGCACCGGCCTCGATGTGGGCACCAGCAAGGTGGTCACGGCGCGTGGCGATTCGAAGCAGGCCAGTACCAACGCACAGCTCAACGCCTTCGTGACTGTGCCGTATTCGGCGCTGACGCAGAACACACTGCAAGGCAATGGCATAGCCCATTATCGCGAAGGTGACGATCTGGTCGTCTACGGCACGTCGGCCGAGCAGTTCGCCCACATGTTCAATGCCGAATGCCGCCGACCGATGGCGAAAGGCATTCTGAATTCGCGCGAACCGCGCGCCACGCATGTCCTTGAGGCGATTCTCGGGTCGCTGGTACCGCAGGCCCGCACCGCGGGCGAAGTGATTGCCTTCTCGGTGCCGGCGGCGGCAGCGGAAACCGGCTCGGATATCACGTATCACGAAGAAACATTGAAGCGTTACCTGAAAGGTCGCGGCTATTCGCCGCTGGCTGTCAATGAGGGTCTCGCCGTCGTGCTGGCGGAGCTGGCCGGCGAAAGCTTTACCGGCATCGGCATTTCGTGCGGCGGCGGCATGTGCAATGTGGCGCTGTCGTACCTGTCGATTCCATCGCTGACATTCAGTCTGGCGCAGGGCGGAGACTTCATCGATTCCGCCGTGGGCGCGGTCGTGCACGAGCCGGCAACGCGAGTGAAGGCGATCAAGGAAGACAACTTCGATCTCACCCGGTCGAGTGACGACAAGATCGCCAAGGCCATCCATATTTACTACGACAAGCTGATCGAATCGCTGGTCGAAGAATTGCATCGCGCAGTGACCCGCAGCCAGCGTCTGCCGCGCACGGATAAGCCATTGCCCATCGTGCTGGCGGGTGGTACGTCGATGCCGAAAGGCTTCCGCGATCGATTCGAGCAATTGATGCGTCGGCGGCCGCTGCCGTTCGAGACAGTTTTTCGATCGTTGGAGGCGAATAGCCCTGGTCCAATTCAATGGGGCTATTTAACGAGAAGGATCGGAAAAATGGACGTAAGCTGACACCGCCGCAGTAGATCAACCTTCAGTCCGACAGGCTGCTAGGTGCACTACTTGCGCGCTCGCGCAGTACGCCGACACAACCAGTAACCCCACACGGTCAGCGCCAGGCACAGCCAGCCGAGGACATTGCCGATCTTCATGTAGATGCTCGATGAGCCGTCCTTGATGAGGGGTACTTTGGCGACCAGCGTCGCGCGTGTCCATTGACCGGTGCGCTGAACGATGCGGCCGGCGGGATCGACGATGGCGCTGATGCCGGTGTTGGTTGCGCGTATCAAGGCGCGCCGTGTTTCGATGGAGCGAAAGCTGGACAGCACCAAGTGAAGCATCGGCTGGTGTGTATCGCCATACCAGGAATCGTTCGTGCCGTTCACCAACACATTCGCGGGGCCATCCTGTTTCCAGATCCGTCGTACCAGTCCGGGCAGAATATCTTCGTAACAGATCATCGGCAGAATGGATGTTTCGCCGAGCTGCAGGTGACGCAGCGACGTACCGCGCGTGAACCAATTGTTGCCGAAGACTTTCCCCAGGATCGGCAGCGTGTTCGAAAACGGGAAAGTCTCGCCGAAGGCCAGCAGTTCGATCTTGTCGTAGACGCCGAGCACCGCACCGTTGCTGTCGGCCAGCAGCAAGCTGTTGAAAATTTCACGATCCTCCGGGTTGGTTGCCGAACTGAGAGTCAAAGCGCCGAACAGCACCGGCCGATCGATGCCCTCCGTGATCTCCAGCGCCAGATTCTTCTGCGAACGGAACAACACTCTGTTGTAAGCAGATTCGGGCCAGACGATCAGGTGGACGTCGGGATGCTCCCTGACCAGATCATGCGACATTTGGCGATGCCGACGAATGAACTCTTCGGGGTTGGTCGCTTTGTCGCGCGCGCCGATGTTCGTCTGTACCAAGCCGACTGTCAGCGTGGGCGACTGCGCGGTTTGCGCATCGATCTGCGGCAAGCGGATCAGGCCGTAAAGCGCCGCCACGGCGAAAGCGCCTGCCGGCACGATCACGCGCCACCGTGCGATGCGACGCGTCTGCCAGCGCGACTCGATGCATTCGTAGATGGCGCCATTCACCAATGCGATCAGCACGGTGAGTCCCGCCATCCCCGTGACGTCGACCGATTGCGTGATGGTGCTGAATGCATATTGCGAGTTGCCAATGTAACTCGGGAACAGCAATGGATAGGCAAGTTCCATTGCGGGAAAGACCACGGCCAGGCTCCACACCGGTGCAACGCCCAGATCGCGCTGTGCGCGACGCACCAGTCCCAATACGATGGCCAGCAGCAGTCCTTGGTAGATGCAGAGCAGTGCAAAGCCGACGATCGCCAGAGAGATGTGGAGATGCCCGAACTCTTCGAGCAGATGCACGATCCAGTAGAAACCACCCGCATTGGTGACCGCGCCAAAGATCGTTCCCAACCACAGTGCTCGACGTGGCGTGGCGTGATGGATGGCACACAGAACCGGCACGAAACAGACCCAGGTCAGCGCGAACAGGTTGAAATTCAGAAAGCTGAGAAAGTACAGGACTGCCGCGGCAATGCTCAGGGCAACAGCGGGCAAGATGGGCAGGGATTTGTCGATGGAGTTCATCCGGCGCGCTGAATAATTCATCCGCTCATGATCCAGTGGTTGACGATGGCGTGTCGGCATCCTGTCCGACGTTGAGTATTGCCAGCACACCGAGAATCGCGAAGAGCGTCGCTGCGACAGCATGAATCCATTTTAATGGCAGCCTGCCTGCGAGCCGGTCGCCGATCAGTACGGCCGGGACATTGGCGATCATCATGCCGAACGTGGTGCCCAGCACGACCAGCACAAAGGAGGCGTACTTGGCTGCGAGTGCGATCGTGGCCAGCTGAGTCTTGTCGCCCATCTCCGCTAGAAAGAAGGCAATCAGGGTGGCTGCGAAGACGCCATATCGTGGGTGCGTGGCGTCCCCGGCATCGATCTTGTCGGGAATGAGCATCCACAAGGCCATGCCGATGAACGACAAACCCAGCACCCAGCGCAGGACGCGAGGATCGACAACAGCAGTGAGCCAGGCACCAAGCGCGCCGGCGATACCGTGATTGACGATCGTCGCCAGCAGAATCGCGGCGATGATCGGCACCGGCCGACGGAAACGTGCCGCGAGAATCAGTGCCAGCAACTGCGTTTTATCGCCCATCTCGGCAAGCGCGACGATACCGGTGGAAATCAGGAACGCTTCCAATGTTGGCAA
>JAIBJL010000025.1 GCA_020029545.1 Gammaproteobacteria bacterium | reverse complement strand
AGCGTGGTTTTTGCTCGGCTCTCGCCGCGTCCGCGGCGGGGTACATCCATGTACCCGGGTGGCACTCGATAGAGTACGTTTCATGCTTCGGGGTCGGCGGCACGCCGATGGATAACTAGCTAGAATGAGGAATGGCAGCCCCTCGTTCGCATCCCAATGTTCTTGCCGGTCCGTATCTCGACCGTGCTGCTCACTGGCGCAAGGATGAGCAACGGCTGCTGGCGGCGCTCGCCGATCCCGATACGTTGTTCGTGCCGGTGTGGCGGACACAAAGTCTGATCGTTGTGAGCGAAGAGGGTCCTGTAGCACGAATGTATGACAGGGATCGGCTCGGTGAGATTGATCCCACCGAGCTGATCCTGTTGGGCGAATTCCGTGGCCGCTGCTGCTTTGCCCTGGAAATACCTGCAGATCGACTCCCCGAGATCGAGATCACCGAGCAGTTTCGCGACCTGCGCCTGCTGGCCGGCGATTTGCCGGCCGATGAAGCGGGTGTGCTGGCCTATGCACGCGCGATGATTTTGTGGCGCGAGCGGCATCGCTATTGCGGGCGCTGCGGGTCACCCACGCTCAGCCGGAAGGCAGGCCATGTTCGAGAATGCAGCAGCGAGAGCTGCGGACTACCGCAATTTCCACGCATCGATCCGGCCGTCATCGTGCTGATCACCAGTGGTGAATGCGCACTGCTCGGACGCCAGGCGAGTTGGCTGCCCGAGAGATATTCGACGATTGCCGGATTCGTCGAACCGGGGGAAAGTCTGGAGGACGCCGTCGCCCGCGAAGTGCGGGAAGAAACCGGCGTGATCGTAGACCGCGTCGACTATCACTCCTCGCAACCTTGGCCGTTCCCGACCTCATTGATGCTCGGCTTTACGGCGCACGCCGCTACCACCGAGGTGCATCTGCACGATGCCGAACTTGAGGATGCACGCTGGCTGAGCCGCGAACAGATCGCCAATGGCGAAGTGTCTTTGCCGACGACGCACTCGATTTCGTTCCGGCTGATCGAGGACTGGTTCGACGCCGGCAGCGAACTGCCTCTGCGTGTGCAACCGCACGTCCGTCTGTGGACGGCGCCTCGATAGATGGTTCATGCTTTCACTTCTCGTTCAGGCACGACATGGCATGAATCGCCCGCACCGGACTGTGCCTTGGAGGCATGGGCAACGAGGCAGGGATGGGTCGCGTCTTACGAGCACTGCAACTTGAGTGCAGCAGCACTACAATCACGCCACTATGTGTCTTCTCGTCCTCGCCTGGAAAACCCATCCCCGCTATCGCCTGGTGCTGGCCGGCAATCGCGATGAATTTCACGACCGCGCCGCTGCGCCGCTTAACTGGTGGCAGGACGACGCGCGCATCCTGGCCGGACGCGACCAGAAAGCCGGCGGTACCTGGCTCGGTGTGGCGCGCTCCGGGCGTTTCGGCGTCATCACCAACTATCGCGATCTGCAGGCGCCGGTCGAAGGTGCGCCGTCTCGTGGCAATCTGGTTCCGCGTTATCTGACGGGCGCCACCTCCCCCAAAGAATTTCTGGATGATTTGCGTGGCGCGGCGTTGCGTTACTCGGGGTTCAACCTGCTCGTCGGCGGTTCGCGCGCTTTGTACTACTACTCGAATCGTGGTCCCAAAGATCCGACCGTACTGGCGCCCGGCATCTACGGCTTGAGCAATCATCTGCTCGATACGCCCTGGCCGAAGCTGGAACGGACGCGCGAAAAATTCAGGCAACTGCTGACACAGCCTGAACTCGCACCCGATGACCTGTTCACCCTCCTGGCCGACCGCGAACGCGCGCCGACCGAAGGCCTGCCATCGACCGGCCTGCCCTCGGACTGGGAGCGCGTCGTATCCGCCCCCTTCATCGTGAATGAACGCTACGGCACCCGCTGTTCGAGCGTGCTGCTGGTGGAGCGCAATGGCCGCACCATCCTGCATGAGCGTCGCTTCGATGCATCCGGGGTGCAGTCCGGAACTTCACGCTTCGAGTTCACCAGCACCGAAGTACCCGAAGTCTGGTTCGAAGCGGGCGATCCCAACGAGGCGATTGTCACCGACCCTTCGTTCGACTCGTCTCCAGAGTGACAATGCGCCTCGGGCGTGAGGCTTAGCCTCGCAGCGCGATGAAAAAGTAGTATGAAACTCGCGCTCGGACTGCCCGTCACGACACATCTGCTGTTGTTTGCGAGCATGACGTTACTCGGCATGCCGGCACATGCCGCCATCAAGGTGGAAATTCCCGAGGTCAGCGAGCTCATCGCGAACAACATTCGCGAATATCTCAGCCTGACACGCTACGCCGATCGTAAGGACCTGACATCCGAAACACTGGCGCGCCTGCAGCGCCGCATTGTGACCGAAACACATCAGGCACTGGAGCCACTGGGCTACTACGAGCCCATGGTCGAGTACCAGGTACGACAGGAAGCTGCGGACTGGATTGTCACGATCAATGTGCAGCCAGGTCGGCCGGTGCGGCTGTCGGAAGTCGCGATCAACATCACCGGCTCAGGCGCGCAGCAGAGCGCATTGCAGGATCTGCTGAAGCAGGACTCGCTCAAACCCGGCCTGCGTCTGAATCAGGGCAACTACGAGCGCGTCAAGGGCGAACTGATTCGCACCGCGCGCAATGAAGGTTATCTCGATGCGCAGCTCACACGCACCGAGCTGACGATCGATCGTGCCGAGCGTCGCGCCACCGTGGTACTGGAGATGGCGACCGGCGAGCGCTACACGTACGGCGACATCGATATCGCACAGGACGTCATCAATGAAGAGCCCATGCGGCGCCTGCTGCGCATGGCGACCGGAGATCCGTACACGCTCGATTCGCTGCTGCGCACGCAGTACGTGCTGGACGACAGCCAGTACTTTTCCACGGTCGATATCGAAAGCGGCGAGCCCGATCGTGCGACGCATACGGTGCCGGTAATGATTGCGGCCGGACCACGTCGCCGGCACCGCTACGGAGCCAGCCTGGGTTACGGCACCGACACGCAGGTGCGCGGTCGCTTCAGCTGGGAAAATCGGCGCGTCAATCGCGACGGTCACCGGTTTCGTGCCGAACTACTCGGGTCGTCGGTGATCCAGCAACTCACCGGTCGCTATTCGATTCCGGTGCTCGACGTCGCACTCGAAAAACTGGAATTCTCCGCGACGTTACGCGAAGAAAAGCGCGCCGAACTGACCAGCAAACTGGCGGAAGTGGGCGTGGGGCTGACACAGGCGCTGGGCAGCTGGCAACGCGTCGTATCGATCAAGCTGTCGAACGAGACAACGATCGAAGCGGCGCAGGAAGGCGCGGTGACGCAAGGCAGGACGGCACACACCGACTTGTATGTGTATCCATCGATCAGTTATTCCACGCTGCCCAGCTCCATCTTCGGCCGCAAGACGCGACCTTATTATCTGTTCGCCGAGCTGCGCGGCTCGCCTGAGACGCTGGGCTCCGATGCGTCGTTCCTGCAGTTGCGACTGCAGGCAGAGCGTGTGTTCGACCTGTCGACACGCTGGCATCTGCGACTGCGTACCGATCTTGGCGCCAGCTGGGTTGCCGATAGCTCCACTTTGCCGGCATCGCAACGTTTCTTCGCCGGCGGCGAGCGCAGCGTGCGGGGCTTCGGCCTGAACGAGCTATCGCCCCTGACGGATGGCAAGAAGGTCGGTGGCAAGCATCTGGCCGTGGGCTCGATCGAATTCGAGCGTGATCTGCCGCGCAACTTCGGCGCCGCCGCGTTCTACGACATCGGCAATGCATTCAACGAGATCAATGAGCCGATGCATTACTCTGTCGGCATCGGTGCGCGCTATCACATCGCGGTGGCGAGCTTCGGTGTCGACGTCGCGCAGCCCTTGTCCGAGTCGGGCAGTCCGCACCTGCATTTGTATATTTCCACCGAGTTCTGATGCGCAGTCGACAACGCATCGTTCTGGTGGTTGCGGCGCTGCTCCTGCTGGCTCCCATCGCGTTCGTGCTCACGTTGCTCTACACGCCCGGCGGTCTGGCTCTCGTCGTACAGCAGTTGCCCCGGCTGGAGCGCTACGGCCTGCATTTCGACGACGTTTCCGGCACGCTGGCGGGCACGCTGCGAGTCGGGCGCTTCGAACTCGATCATCCGCGCGTGCACATCGTGTCCCACGACATCGTCGTGCAACCGCAGTTGCGTGGCTTGTGGCTACAGACTATCCAAGCCGGCGCGTTGAGCGCGCGTGATACCGTCGTCGAACTGCGTGACGATCCGCGTCCGCCATCGACGACGCCCTTGCGATTCCTGCCCACGTTCATGCGCGTCAAGGTGCGCGCGGCGACCCTCAACAAGGTTCGCTACGTGCACACGAACGGCCTGGAGTTTGCCGCCGACACCTTGGCCGGGGAGGCCACTCTGACGTCTCGTCAGATTCGCGTGCCGAACTTCAAGGTCGATGGCGCAATGTTCGATGCGATCGGCGATCTGCGCTTGCAAGCACGTCGCCCGATGGCTATCGAACTGCACGCGGATGGTCATCTGCGTCTGCCGAACAATCCGCAGCTGACGCTCAAGGCACAGCTGGGCGGCGATCTCGACGCCATGACGATCAAGGCGCAAGTCAGCGCCCCGAGCGTCGCGCATGCGGACGTCGTATTGACGCATCCCAAGCAACGCTGGCAGATCAAGGGCCGAATCGACTCACCGGCATTGTCCATCGACCCCTGGGTGCGAGATTCGCCGGTGTCATTCGAAACAGTGGCATTGAATGTCCTCGCCGATCCCGACCAGGTCGTCGTCGACGGTTCGCTCGTGATTCCGGAATTCGACGACCACGACCTGCTCGTCGCTGCCCGCGGCTCGTTCGCCGATCGCACCGTGCACATCGATACATCGGAAATCACTTTGCGCGATGCGCCGGGGCAGCTGTTCGCTCAAGGCAAGGTGCTATTCGACGGCGGCGAACCCACGCTGGATCTCACGGCACGCTGGACCGACCTGCAGTGGCCGTTGCGCGACAAAGCCATCGTGCACAGCTCCAGTGGCGACGTCGCACTGCGCGGCCCGATGCCTTATGACTATCAATTGACCGCGCACGTCGATGGACCGGCCTTTCCCCCGGCGTCGGGCGCAGTCAGTGGCGTCGTGACCAAAGAATCGCTGACGCTTGCCAGCTATTCGCTGCAGACGCTCGGCGGCGCGCTGTCGGGCAAAGGAACGCTTGGCTTCGCGCGCCCGCAGGGTTGGACGCTGTCGATGCGCGCCGAGAGCGTCGATCCCGGCGTTCTCCTGCCCCGCTTCCCCGGTAAGGTAAGTTTCAGTGCGGATGGCAAAGGCAGCGGACTGACGCAACAGGCACGCTTCTTTGCGGATATACGCGAATTACGCGGCACCTTGCGCGAGCAACCCATCCGCGGCAGCGGCGCCGTCACGCGCGATGCGCGAGGTTGGCAAGTGGACCATGTCGACGTTCGCTACGGCGATGCCCACCTGATGCTCGATGGAATGCTGCGCGATACCGTCGATGCACGCTGGGCGCTGTCGGCCCCCACGCTGTCGAAGATTTTGCCGGACACGCAAGGCACACTGAATTCATCCGGCTCGATTACCGGCGCGATCAAAGCACCTCATGTCATCGCGAAGCTCGATGGCAGCAATCTGCGTTATCGCGACTGGAAGGTAACGCGGCTTGCACTGGACGGCGATATCGATGCGGCCGGCAAGCAGCCCTCACGACTGCGTGCTTCGGCAACGCAACTCGGTCGCGGAACACTCGTACTGGGCACATTGCGTATTCAGGGTGATGGCACGGCAGCTGACCATCGCATCGATATCGATGTTGCCGGCATCGCACCGAACGCGCACACCGCAGCACCGGCGGCGACAATGCAGATCACTGGCGTGCTCGCTCAGCAGATCTGGAACGCCAAGATCGCCTCGACCCACATCACCACCGGCGAATCGGGCCAGAAGATCGCGATCGCCGAACCTGCAACATTGCAGCTATCGCAACAGCGCGCCTCGCTCGACAATCTGTGTCTGGTGATCGCGGCCGGGCGGCTCTGTGGCAACGGCAAATGGGAACGCAAGGGTCCGTGGGAAGGCACGGTGGCCGGCTATGAAATTCCGCTGGCACTGCTGTTGCCGCCGAGCGGCGAAGAAGCGGAGTATGCCGGCCGCATCGAAGGCCGGGTGCATGTCTCGGGTCTGCCCGGCAAACCTTGGGAAGCCGATGCCGGCATGCGCATCCTGGACGCCGCCATCATCTACACACCGCAGGGCGCCGAGCCGGAAACGCTGCAACTGGGCACGGGAGGTCTCGCTGCCACCGCTACCGCCGAGAAAGTGGACTTCTCGTTCGGCGTGCAGGCCTTCACCGATACCTTTCTGTATGCGAATGCGCACCTGCAGCGTGATGGCAGCAACGATCTGTTGCATGTGCCACTCACCGGCAACCTGCGCGGCCGGGCCGGCGACGCCAACATTCTGCCGCTGGTATTTCCGGATATCGATCATGCGGCCGGCGTCCTGACCGGCAATGCCGATGTCACCGGCACGCTGGCCTTGCCCGAAGTCGCTGGACATGTCGCACTGATGAACGGCGAGTTCGACTCCTATCGCGTCAACCTGGCATTGCGCAAAATCAATCTGGCAGCCGATGTCGCCGCCAACTCCATCAATTTCACAGGCACCGGCACGGCGGGCGAAGGACAGCTCGCAATGAGCGGGCGGCTGCGCTGGCAGGACGGCCAGTCCAGCGGCGTACTCACCCTGCAAGGCAGCGACTTGTTGATAGCCGACCTGCCGGAATATCGCATCGTCGCCTCGCCCGACCTGACCTTCCGTATCGACGGTAATCGTATCGATGCATCCGGCGACGTCGTCATTCCGAGCGCGCTGGTGCAACCGGCGAAATTGACCGGTGCGGTCCGCGCTTCGCCCGATGCGCGCTACACCGACGAAACCGCTGTCGAGCGTGCCGGCAACTATGTCGTGCACGCCGATGTGAACGTGAAAATGGGTGAGGACGTGCGCGTCGATGCGTTCGGGCTGCAGGGCCGCATCCTCGGCGCGGTGACTACGGTGACACACAGCGGCAAGGATACGATCGGTCGAGGTGAACTGAGCGTCGCCGACGGCCGCTACGAGGCTTACGGCCAAAAACTCGGCATCAATCGGGGCCGCCTGCTGTTTGAATCCTCGCCGCTCGACGATCCCGGCCTGGATATCGAGGCACGGCGCGAGATCGAATCCGTCACGGTGGGCTTGAATGTGCGCGGCACATTGCAGGAACCACGTATCACATTCTTCTCCGATCCGTCGATGTCGCAAACCCAGATCGTCTCCTACTTGCTGGTCGGCAAACCCATGGACACCATCGGCACCAGCGACACGACGACGGTCAACTCTGCACGCAGTACTCTGGCCATGCAGGGCGGCAGCCTGATTGCCTCACAACTCGGCCGGCGCATAGGCATCGAAGAAGTCGGTGTCGAAAGCAGCACCAATACCAGCGGCCGGACCAACACGGCGCTGGTGCTCGGCAAATTCCTCTCGCCGCGCCTGTTCATCAGCTATGGCATCTCGCTCACCGAATCGATCAACACCCTGAAGCTGCGCTACACACTCAGCGATAGATGGATTCTGAAAACCGAAGCCGGAGAATTCCAGAGCGCGGACATGGAGTATTCGATCGAGCGGTAGGGAAGCAGGAGTGAATAGTGAGTGGTGAGTCGTGAATGGATAAGATAGGACGGCTGCCGCGACGGCCGTCGACTCTCCCTCTGCCTATTCACGATTCACTACTCACCTCTGCCTGGCACCCCTCAGTCGAACTCCGTCGGCCATTCTGGATGCAGATAATGCTCATGCATGCGACGTATCTGCGTCGCGGTCGAGCGTCCCGTCGACAGTTCCGGCAATTCGGCGAGCGGGAAGAATTCCACGCCATCGGTTTCATTGCTCAGACGCGGCGCGCCGCCGGTGATCTCGCAGATGAAGAATGCCTTCCAGGCATGGAACAGATAGGGCGGATGCTCATGCTTGTTGCGATCGTACAGTGCGGCAAACTTGACGATACGTGCGGTGAAACCCGACTCCTGCTCGATCTCCTTGAGCACGGCCGAGGAGGGCGTGTCGTTGATGTCTGCCCAGCCGCCCGGCAAGGTCCATTTCCCATCGATGATTTCGCGCACCAGCAAAACGGTGTCGCCACGGTAAATGGCGCCGCGCACATCGATCTTCGGTGTGGAGTAACCATCCTCGATGAACCAGCGCACGTGCACATCTTGCGGCGAATGTGGCGATTCGTTCGCCAGCAGTTGGGCTGCAATATCGGCGACATCGCGATAGCGCTCGCGATCGTATTCGAGCGCTGTGAAGTGCAGTCCGGTTTGCGCCAGCGCCAACAGTCGCCGGGCGAGGTCGAGATTGGAGGGCATCGGGTTCCGGCAAGGGCAGTGGACACCTAAGATTGAAGTGTTGGCGGTCGATTCGCAACTGCGCATCCCACCCGCCGCATTGCGCAACCCGCAGTCGCCGATCCTTGCTCAATAAACAACACCCGTTGCGCTGACGAGGTCCGCATCGCTCCCGTATCATGCGCACCCGCTTTCCGATCTTTCCTCATGACACCTGCGTCGCCGATTCCACCCTCGACACGTGCTGCAACCCTCGACCGCACTGGGTTACTCGCTACCGCGAGCGCCTTTGTGATCTGGGGACTGTTGCCGGTCTTCCTGAAACAATTGACCGCGGTGCCGGTTCTGCAGGTGACCGCGCACCGGATGGTGTGGGGCTTTGTCGTCGCCTTGCTCTGGCTGGCCTTGCGGCACGAGCTGCCGCTGGTACGGCGTGCTTTGGCCGATCCGCAGATTCGCTGGCGTTTGTGCGCCAGCGCGACGCTGATCAGCGTCAACTGGCTGACCTACGTATGGGGCATTGCGAACAATCGGGTGGTCGAGACCAGTCTCGGCTATTTCATCAACCCGCTTGTCAACGTCATGCTCGGTGTCCTGGTGCTGTCCGAACGCCTGAACCGGGCACAATGGTCGGCGGTTGCTCTCGCTGCCGCCGGTGTGAGCTATCTGACCTGGAGCGTTGGACACCCACCCTGGCTTGCCCTCCTGCTCGCGTTTTCTTTCGGGCTCTATGGACTGGTCCGCAAGACCGTCGGTGTGGAAAGCCTGGTCGGATTCGGCGCCGAGACACTGCTACTGCTGCCGTTAGGGCTGGGCTACCTGGTCTGGTGCGAACTCAACGGTGTCGGTTCATTCGGCCAGCGGGGCGGGACCATCGATGCGTTGCTCATCCTGGGCGGCCCACTGACGGCCGTGCCACTCGTACTGTTCGCGATTGGCGCGCGCCGCATTCCCTATTCGACTGTCGGATTATTGCAATATATCGGCCCTACGATTCAGCTGTTGCTGGCCATCCTGGTCTATCACGAACCGTTCGAGCGCGCGAAGGTCACCGGCTTCGCCATCATCTGGGCTGGCCTCGCCATCTACGCGATCGACAGCCTGTGGCGCTCGCGCAGGATTGCCGCTCGGATGTAGCAAGGGCCTGGGACGCGGGGCCTGGGCCAGAGGAAAGAAGTAGCGCGTGTGCGTTCCGCATTCTTGCCCAGGCCCCAAGCCCGTGGCCCCACGCCCTTGCTCCGTCGTTGTCTGCAAAATCCTCGTTGACAGCCTTTGCATATTTATGCACCATGCCCGCGTTTTTATGCACCTGGGTGGCTGGCTCGATTCATGGCCGCGGAACTCCATCAGTCTGTCTCGCGCCGCACGGCGATTCTCCGGATCATCCGGGAATCGACCGTGCGCAATCAGGAGGAACTGGTGAAAGTACTGCGTAAACACGGATTCGATGCGACACAGTCGAGCGTGAGTCGCGATCTGCGCGAATTGGGCGTGGCGAAAGCCGGCGATCATTACATCGTGCCCGCAGCAGCTGAACCGCCTGAGGGGGACGCCTTCGCAGCAGTCGCCAACTTCGTGATCGAGGTGCGCACTGCAGGTCCGTCGCTGACCGTGGTCAAGACGACCACCGGCACGGCGCAGAGCGTGGCGGTGGCCATCGACAGGTCGCACTGGCCGGAAGTGGTCGGCACGATTTCCGGCGATGACACCATTTTCATCGCCACCGAAGAGGGGCGCGAACAGCGCAAGCTGCGCGAACGTCTGCGCGGCGTCTTCAACGTATAGAGACGGCAAAGTAGAGCAACGCCTCCGCGCTGACCCTGCCCGGCCAGTGGCGGGGGAAACGAGTCCTTATCTGCAACCGATTCACCGATAAACCGACCAATAAACCGACCATGAGTGCAACACTTCCCGCCGGCTCCGAACCGATCCTGCTCGCCTTTTCCGGCGGTCTCGACACGTCCTTCCTGGTGCCGTGGCTGAACGCCAATTACGGGCGTCCGATCATCACCGTGACGGTCGATACCGGCGGCATCGATGCCGAAGCCGCCAAGGTACTGGAACAGCGTGCGCACGCATTGGGCGCGCGCGACCATATTCTGGTCGAATCCCGCAAGAGCTACTTCGATCAGGTGATCAAGTACCTGATCATGGGCAACATCAAGCGGGGTCAGATGTATCCGTTGTGTGTCGGCGCCGAGCGGGTCATGCAGGCACAGACGATTGCCGAGTGGGCGCGCAAGCTGGGGACCAAGGTCGTTGCGCATGGCTGCACCGCAGCCGGCAACGACCAGGTACGTTTCGAAGTGGCACTGCGCACGCTCGCACCCGAACTGACGATTCTCGCGCCGGTGCGCGACCAGGCGTTCAAGCGGCCCGAGCAGTTGAAGTACCTCGAAGAGCGCAAGTTGCCGATCCCGCCTTACGGCGCCGCGTATTCCGTGAATCGCGGCCTGTGGGGAGTAACCATTGGCGGCAAGGAAACGCTGACCTCCGAAGGCAGCATTCCAGACGATGCCTGGGTACTGTCGAAGACAGCATTCAGCGCACCTCAGGCGCCGCAGACACATCGCATCGGATTCACCAACGGTGTGCCGTCGAGCCTCGATGGCGAGCCGCTCGATCCCGTGACGCTGATCGAGAAGCTCGAAACCATCGGAGCCCAGTTCGGCATCGGTCGCGGCATCCATCTGGGCGACACCATCATCGGCACCAAGGGTCGTGTGGCATTCGAAGCGCCGGCGGCAGAAGTGCTGTTGAACGCCCATCGCGAGCTGGAAAAGCTGGTGATGACCGGCCGACAGCAGCGCATCAAGGAAATGGTCGCGGGTCCGTATGGCGATCTGGTCCATGAAGGCCAGCACCTGGACCCGGTGTGTCGCGACATCGAGGCCTTGATGACCGCCTCGCAGGCTCGCGTCAGCGGCGAAGTGAAGGTGCGGTACCGTCCGGGCAATGCTTTCGTCGAGGGCGTAACCTCGCCCTACTCCATCATGGCAGCTTCCAAGGGCGTGTATGGCGAAGCGGCAGGCGAATGGACGCCCGCGGACGCGCAGGGTTTCTCGAAGATGGTCGGACTGCCCGGCATGTTCTGGGCA
This sequence comes from Gammaproteobacteria bacterium, assembly GCA_020029545.1. GTDB lineage: Bacteria > Pseudomonadota > Gammaproteobacteria > Steroidobacterales > Steroidobacteraceae > Steroidobacter. The sequence continues at coordinate 9,280 of JAIBJL010000025.1, read as the reverse complement.
CGCGCCGGCAAGGGCAACGAGCGGTAGAAGGGAACGTTACGTGGCGACAGTACGGCCGGTACGGCTTACCGTTGCACATTCAAACTTCATGCATCACTTGCGATTAATCTCATACTTCTCGGACACGGTCGCCCCATGAAAAGCGTATTCGTCGACAAGCTCGCATCCATTACTCAGGCACTTGAGCTGAGCCATGAACTGCGCATCGAAACCAAGGACATTCCGTGTGAAGAAGGCGTGGTGCTGGTCGTCGAAATCCTGACGACCAAGTCGACGTACAACACGTTGGAACTGACCAGCGGTCGCATGGCGAAAGTGGCCAAGGGTGACATCATCGCCGGCGCGCTGGGACATCGTCAGGCGCTGTTCGGCTATTCGGGCCATCTTCCGGAGTCCGTCAAGGAAGGCGACATCATTCAGGTGCTGAACATCGGCGGAGTACTGGGCATCGTCGATTCGGCGAATCCCGAGAAGGGTCGCCCGTTCGACGCGCGTGTGCTGGGCGTCGTGCTGCAATTTCCCTATCTCGGCGAACGCATCGGCGTGCCGGCGCGTGTCGGCTATCGACGTCTCGACTACAACGCGACCGTCAACACTCGCAACGTCCCGGTCGTGGCACTCGCCGGCACTTGCATGGAAGCAGGCAAGACGGCCGCCGCCTGCGCCATCGTCGCACGCATGCGTCACCGCGGCCTCAATGTCCATGCGTTCAAGGCCACGGGTGTTTCCTTGCGTCGCGATATTCTGGCGATGGAAGATGCCGGCGCACGCAAGAGCATGATTTTCACCGACCTGGGCGTGGTCACCACGACAGCGAAGACCGGCCCTGCCATCACGCGCGCGCTGCTGACGGAAATGTCGCAAGGTGAGCCCGATGTGATCGTGTTCGAACTCGGCGATGGCCTGCTCGGTGCGTACGGCGTCGAAGCCATTCTGTCCTCGCCGGATATTCGCAGTGCACTCACCTCGGTTGTGCTGAGCGCGAACGATCCGGTGGCCGCGTGGGGCGGCGTCAAGCTGCTGCGCGAACAGTTCGGCATCGAACCGTCGGTCGTGACCGGTCCGGCAACCGACAACGACGTCGGCGTCAACATCATTCGCGACCGGTTCGGCGTGCCGGCTTTCAATGCCATTACCAACGGCGCAGCATTGGGTGACCGCGTGATCGAGTCGCTCAATCTCAGTTCGGCACAATTGTCGAAGGCAGTGTCCGAATGAGCGCCGCGAAACTGCCCGTCGTCCTGCTCGGCGGCACAGGTTATGTGTCGGGTGAATTGCTGCGACTGATCGCCGCACATCCACACCTGGATCTCAAAGGGGTGCTGTCGGACAGCCAGCCGGGCGAATCGATTGCGAAATCGTTTCCGCACCTGGCGCCCATCTATCCTGAGTTGAAATTCTCCAGCCTGGAGGCGATCACGGCGATCGTCGCCTCGTCGGGCGAATCGGCGATTCTATCGGCAGCACCGCATGGTGTTGCCGCTGCGCTGATCGACGGCCTGCTCACGGCCGCGGAAGCCAAGGGCGCCAAACCCCGCGTCTTCGATATTTCGGCCGACTATCGCTACTCGACGGCGGGCGCCTATGAAGCCGTCTACAGGCATGCGCACGGTGCGCCGGCACGTATCAAGCAGTTCACCTGCGCAGTGCCCGAGCATCTCAAGGAACTGAACACTCGCCATGTCGCGCATCCCGGCTGCTTTGCCACCGCGATACTGCTATCGAGCGTGCCCATTCTCAAAGTGGCCCTGGTCGAACCGCAGTTGTTTGTCGCCGGCATCACAGGAAGCACGGGCTCTGGCCGAACACCGGGCGCAGGCACGCATCACCCGCAGCGGCACAGTGATATGTACTCCTATAATCCGCTGTCGCATCGGCACACGCCCGAGATCACCGAACTCGCGCTCGCCGCATCGCAGGTGCACGCGAATTTCAACTTCGTCCCGCATTCGGGTCCGTTCGCGCGCGGCATTCACGTCACGGTGCAAGGAGTGGCAAAACGCCCGATCAAGACCGCAGAACTGCTGGCGGCACTGGGCGACTTCTATCGCAACCAGCCGTTTGTGCGCGTGAATCCCGAGATGCCGCACGTGAAAGATGTGGCCGGCAGCAACTTCTCTTTCATCAGCGGGGCCACTGACGGCAAGACGATTGCGGTGATGTGCGTAATCGACAACCTCGTCAAAGGCGCGGCGGGCGGCGGCATCCAATGGTTGAATCGCGCGTTCGGTTACGAGGAAACCGCGGGATTGTCGGCGCCGGCAGCAGGGTGGACCTGAATTTCGGAGCGACCCGCAAGCCGCGGATCGGCCGGCAGAACTCAAAATACCCAAAATAAGCGATGTGCCTTCAATGAACAATTCAATGAACAAAGAGACCAATCCGGACGGCGTACCGCGAGATCATCTCGCCCCTGTGTTCGCACAGTTTCCGTTGGAAGTGAGCAATGCGCGCGGCGTCTATCTGAATACGCCAGAGGGCCGCAAGGTGCTCGATTTATACGGCGGCCATGCAGTCGCCGCGCTGGGCTACGGTCATCCGCGCTGGGGCAAAGCCCTGCTGCAACAGGCGCAGCAGCTGGTATTCCAGAGCAATGCCGTGGCGCTCGATGTGCGCCAGCGCGCCGCCACCAAGCTCGCGGCCTTCTGCGGGCTCGGTCTCGACACCGTGTTCTTCGTCAACTCCGGCGCTGAAGCGAACGAGAATGCGTTGAAGCTGGCATGCAAGATGACGGGCGGCACGGAGATCATTGCGGTCGAAGGCAGCTTTCACGGACGCACCGCGGCCGCGGGTGCCGTCACCTGGGGTGCGGATGCGAAGTGGTACGGCTTTCCGGAGAAGCCGTTCGACGTCAAGTTCATCAAACCCGGCGATATCGACAATCTCGCTACTTTGATCGGTGACAACACCGCGGCCGTCATTGTCGAGCCCGTGCAAGGGGTCGCGGGTGCGGTCGATCTGCCGCAGGAATTCCTCGCGGCGCTGCGCTTTCGCTGCAGCGAGAACGGCTCGATCCTGATTTTCGATGAAGTGCAATGTGGTGTCGGCCGCACCGGCTATCCGTTCGCGGCGAACATGTACGGCGTTACGCCAGACATTATCACCACCGCGAAAGCGTTGGGCGCAGGCTTTCCCGTATCGGCGATGATGGTCTCCGATATGGTCGCGCCTTACATGAAGATCGATTCGCTCGGCACGACCTTCGGCGGCGGCCCGATGGCCTGCGCCGTGGTCGAGGCGGTACTGGACATCATCGAGTCGGAGAATCTGCTGGAGAACGTGCGTCAGCGCTCCGCCGAGATTCGCGAGACCTGTGTGGTCGGTCCGGTTGTGGCAACGCAGGGCGCCGGCTTGCTGCTCGGATTGCGGACCTCGCGTCCGGCGAAAGATGTGCAAGCGGAATTGCTGCAGCTCGATATTCTGACGGGCACGAGTGCCGACCCGAATGTGCTACGTATCCTTGCGCCATTTATCCTGCAGAGCGAGCACGTCGAGCAACTCTCGAAGGCTCTGGCGCGGCTGCGGGCGTAACCGGTGCACACACCCAGCGAATGGAGAACAGCGTGATCAGAGTGACGGGGGCCAGACCCGACTACGGCGGCGATGCGCGCTGGCGCTAGGAGCCTGTCGGACTTAGGTGATCGTAGCGAGACGGGTGGGAGATCGAGGACAGTTTTGCGATCGTTTGAGGAGAATAGCCGTAGCTATTTGACGAAAAGGATCGCAAAAATGGACCGAGCTCCCACCGTCGCAGTAGATCAATCCCAAGTCCGACAGGCTCCTAGGGCTGCGTGCGCCGGTCGATCTGTCTGAACCCTTTACCTCTTTACGTATCTCACGTCATGAACCGATTTCTCGATCTCGCTGATTTTCCGCGCGAACAGGTCAAGGACCTGCTCGGGCTGGCCTCGCGTCTGCAGCAACATCCTCAGCCGCAGGCACTGGCCGGGAAAGTGCTCGGCCTGCTGTTCCTGAATCCTTCGCTGCGCACGCTGGCTTCGTTCCAGAGTGCGGTGATGCGCCTGGGCGGTACCGCAGTCGTGATTACGCCCGGGCAAGGGACCTGGCAGATGGAAACGCGCGTGGGCGCCGTAATGAACGGCGCTGCTGCCGAACACGTCCGCGAGGCCGTGCCGGTGCTGGCCTCTTACTGCGATGCCATCGGCATCCGCATGTTTGCAGAAGGTCGCGATCTGAATGCGGATCTCGCGGAGACCGGCTTCAACATGATGGCGAACTTGTGCGACAAGCCGCTCGTGAACATGGAATCCGCCGCCAGTCATCCCTGCCAGGCGCTGGCCGACTGGCACACGCTCGATGAATTGCGCGTGCCGGAGCGCGGCAAGTTCGTACTGTCGTGGGCGAATCATCCACGGGCCTTGCCGCTGGCAGTGCCTGCGTCGACGGTTCACATGGCGGCCATGCGCGGCATGGAAGTCGTCGTGCTGCGTCCCGATGGCTTTGCCCTGCCGGAGCAAGTCATGAACAAGGCGCGCCAGGCGGCGCAGGCTTCGGGCGGTACGATTCACGAAACCAGCGACCGTCGCGCAGCGCTGAACGGCGCGCATGTCCTCTATGCCAAGGAATGGGGCTCGCCGCTGCACTACGGCGACGCCGAAGCCGAGACACGACTGCGTGCGCCGCTGGCTGACTGGTGTGTGAACGACAGCTGGTTCAAGACCACGCGCGAGGACTGCCATTTCATGCATTGTCTGCCGGTACGTCGTAATGTCGCGGTCGCGGACGAAGTGCTCGACGGGTCGCGCAGCGTCGTGATCCGCGAAGCCTTCAACCGCATGGTGGTGCAGATGGCGGTGTTGTACCGCCTGCTGCGAGGCTAAAGAGAATTTATTCGTGTCCGCTTATTCACCGAGTATTCACCGAGGTTTCCTTCCGTGATCCCACGCACTGATCCTTCCATCGCCGTACGCGCCCTGCGTAGTGCGGCCCCATACATCCGTATGTACAAGGGCAAGGTGTTCGTCATCAAGGCGAGCGGTGGCGTATTTGCGGATGTCGAATCGACTCGCACACTCATGGAGCAAGTGGCGCTCCTGCATCAGGTGGGCATTCGCGTCGTACTGGTCCATGGTGGCGGGCCGCAGCTTACGCAGATCCAGGAAAAGCTCGGCATCACCCCGCGAATGGTCGCCGGTCGGCGCGTCACCGACGAGAAGTCGGTGGAAGTCACGAGCATGGTGCTGAACGGCCTGGTCAATACGCAGATTCTCGGCATCTGCCGCGAACTCGAGATTGCGGCGGTGGGCGTGAGCGGCGTCGACGCGGGACTGGTGCGTGCACACAAGCGTCCGCCCGTCACTGTCGAAGGCGAACTCGTCGATTACGGCTTCGTCGGCGACATCGATCTGATCGACGCCAAAGTGCTGCAACAGTTGCTCGACGACGGCCTGATGCCGGTCGTGAGCCCGGTGTCGGCCGACGACTCGGGACAATTGCTCAACATCAATGCCGACACGGTCGCCGCAGCGATCGGTGCCGAACTGAAAGCCGAGAAGCTCATGCTGTGCACCGGCGCACCCGGCATTCTCGAAAGCCTCGAAGATTCGCGGTCGATCATTTCGTACACCGATCTGGCAGGGCTGCAGCGTCTGAAGGATCAGGGCAGTCTCAAGGACGGCATGTTGCCGAAAGCAAAGGCAATCGAAGACGCCATCCGCGGCGGCGTGCGCCGTGTGCATGTCATCTCGTACAAATCGCCTGACGGCATTCTGGCCGAAGTGTTTACGAACGAAGGGACCGGCACGCTGGTCGTACAGAACATCAGCGCGCTGTCGCCCGCAGAACAGCAGGCAGGAGGATGAGATGACTGGGTCGGTCGACGGGCGATGGGCGACGGGCGACGGTCAGAGCGAAGATGATTCGCCAGTCCGTGCTGCCGCGATTGAGGACACCTCTCCGTGCCTTCCTCTGGCCGTAGCCCGTGGCCCGTTGTCCGTGGCCTCTTGTCATCGAGGCAATCCTCGATGACAAGGCTTTGGGATAAAGGCGCCCCGCTCGATGAACGCGTGCTGCGCTACACCGCAGGCGATGATCACGCGCTCGACAATCGACTCGTGGCTTACGACGCACAGGCATCGATTGCCCATGCCGAAATGCTGCAGGCCCGTGGACTGTTGTCGGCAAGCGATCTGGCGCTGATCCGCACCGGACTGCAGGACATCGCTGCCGAGCATGCGCGCGGCGAGTGGCAGGTGCGCCTCGAGCACGAAGATGGTCAGACTGCACTGGAGAATCTGCTGACGGCGCGCATCGGCGATGCCGGCAAGCGCGTGCACCTGGGACGCTCACGCAACGATCAGGTCTTGACCGCACTGCGACTGTATCTGCGCGATGCGATCGATCTGCTCGCCGAGAAAACCGTGGCCGTGGCCGATGGGCTCGATGAACTGGGCACACGGCACATTCAGCAGGAGCTGCCCGGCTATACGCATATGCAACAGGCGATGCCGAGTTCGGTCGCGCTATGGGCCGGTGGGTTCGCCACCGAGCTGCGCGACGATGCGCAGGCGCTGCGCCAGGTGACACGTCGCGTCGACAAGAACCCGCTGGGCTCGGCAGCCGGCTACGGCTCGCCGAATCTGCCGATCGATCGCGAGGATACGCGTCGTCGTTTGAACTTCGCTTCGGTGCATGAACCCGTGACGGCAGTGCAACTGTCGCGCGGCAAAGCGGAGGCGCAGCTGCTGTTCGAAATTTCGCTGGTCATGCAGGACGTCGGTCGGCTCGCCGCCGATCTGCTGCTGTTCTACACGCAGGAATTTGCTTTCGTCGAACTGCCGGAGGCGTTTACCACCGGCTCGTCGATCATGCCGCAGAAGCGCAATCCCGATGTCTTCGAACTCATCCGCGGCCGCACCGGTACGGCGCAGGCCTGTCTGATCGAAGTCATGAGCATTGTCGCGAAGTTGCCGTCAGGCTATCAGCGCGATCTGCAACTCATCAAGGTGCCGCTATTCCGCGGTATCGATCTGTGCCTGGATACGCTCTCGATTCTGCCATCGGCCCTTGCCGGCATCCGTTTCCGCCAGGAAAAGATCCGTCTCGATCCCTCGATTCACGCCGCCGCCCAGGCCAACGAACTGGTGGTAAAGGAAGGCATTCCGTTTCGCGAAGCGTATCGGCGGATTGGAGAGCAGTTGAAGGGAAAGTGAGTGGTGAGTAGTGAATGGTGAGTGGTGAGTAGTGAATGACTAGAAACCGGCTGCGCCGTGTTCTTAACATCCCGATCCCAACTCCCCATTAACGACTCGCCACTGATCGATCCCGATTTTCCTTACCATTCACTAATTACGACTCACCCATCTGCGCCATGTCCATCTGGTTCAAACCTTACACGCTCGCCGAAATCACCTTACTCAACGTGCACATGGCGAAACACATCGGCATTGAATTTGCCGAGATCGGTGCCGATTTTCTACGCGCCCGCATGCCAGTGGACACTCGCACGTGGCAACCGCAAGGCATCCTGCATGGCGGCGCCTCGGTCGCCTTGGCGGAGACGATCGGCAGCATCGCTGCATTCATGGTCGTCGATCCCGACAAGCACACTTGCGTCGGCCAGGAAATCAACGCGAATCACATGCGTGCGGCCCGCAGTGGATTCGTGATCGGCACCACACGCCCGCTGCACCTGGGTCGTCGCAGCCATGTGTGGGACATTCGGATCGCTGACGAGCAGGAGCGGCTGGTGTGCGTTTCCAGGATCACCATGGCCGTTCTCGATCGGGAACCCGCGAAGTAAGCGGTAAGAAAGCGGCGAATAGTGGACTCGGTGGAATACCGCTTACGCCATCCGCACATTGTCATTCTTGAAATCCTCGCGTGGGAATGGGGACTGCCGTTGCCACGGGCGGCTTCACGCGACGCTGCCGCCAGCGTTGATACCCTGTCTGCAAGCGATCCATGTACAGATAAACCACCGGCGTGGTGAACAGCGTGAGCAATTGCGACATGGCGAGCCCGCCCACCATGGCATAGCCCAATGGCTGGCGTAATTCCGCGCCGATACCGGTGCCGAACATGAGCGGCAACCCTGCAAGGATGGCGCACAGGGTGGTCATCATGATGGGACGGAAGCGCATCACACAGGCTTCCATGATGGCCTGCTCGGCAGGCAGGCCGCGCTCGCGCTGCGCGCTCAGGGCGAAGTCCACCATCATGATGCCGTTCTTTTTGACGATGCCGATCAGCAGGATGACGCCGATCAAGGCAATGATGCTGAAATCCAGCCCGCCCAGTTTCAACGCCAGCAATGCGCCCAATCCGGCGGAAGGCAGCGTCGACAGAATGGTGAGCGGGTGAATATAGCTTTCATACAGCAAGCCGAGCACGATGTACGCTGCGATCAACGCAGCGGCGATCAGGTAAGGCTGACTGGCCAACGATTTCTGAAACGCCTGCGCCGTGCCTTCGAAATTGCCGCGGATGGAATCCGGTAAGTTCAGTTCCCGTGTTGCCTGCTGGATCGCTGCGACCGCGGCACCGAGATCGGCGCCCGGTGCCAGATTGAACGACAGGCCGACGGCGGGATAGCGTCCTTGATGGCTGATGGCGAGAAAGCCATTGCTGCTGGTGTCCACTTTCACCAACGTGGATAGCGGTACGCGCTGGCCGCTCTGCGGCGAAACAATGTATAGCTTGTCGAACAGATCGGCATCGGTCTGCAATTCAGGCGTGACTTCCATCACCACCTTGTAGCTGTTCACCTGTGTGAAATATTCCGCGACCTGGCGTTGGCCAATGGCGTCGTACAGGGTGGCATTGATGACCGCCGGCGAGATGCCGAAGGTGGCAGCGCGATCACGATCGATGGTCAGCATGGCGGTGGCGGCGCGGTTCTGTTGATCGCTCGCCACATCTTGCAGTTGCGGCAGCGTGCGCAGCTTGTTCATCGTCACCGGCGCCCAGCGATTCAAATCGTCCAGATCCTGGCCGGTGAGTGTGTACTGGAATTGCGTGCGCGATGTGCGAGTCCCCAGCGTCAGATCCTGATTGGACTGCAGGTATAAGTTGATGCCGGTAACTTGAGCCAGCTGCGGCCGCAGCCGCGCCAGTATCTTGTCCGCCGACGTCTTGCGGCCAGCGGCGGGCGCCTTCAGGCTTAGATAGAACGTGGCGGTGTTGGCCACGGACGAGCTGGAGTTGGAGCCATAGCTGATCGACACGGTTTCGATGTCAGGGTCTTTACGCAGCACGTCGGCCAAGGACTGCAAGCGTCGTTGCATATCGGCATACGAAATGTCCTGACTGGCCTCGGCCT
>JAIBJL010000551.1 GCA_020029545.1 Gammaproteobacteria bacterium | reverse complement strand
ATCCATCGCCAGCGCCACCTCTGAACCCGTGGCAATCAGGATGGCCTCGGGGGTACCTGCGCAATCCTTGAGAACATAGCCGCCGCGGCGGATGTTGGCGATCTGGGCCGTATCGCGCGGCTGCGCCGGCAGCGCCTGGCGCGTCGATGCCAGGCAGCTGGGCCCGTCGCGGCGCTCCACGGCGTCAACCCATGCGAGTGCAGTTTCCAGAGAATCGCAGGGACGCCACACGGTCATGTTGGGAATCAGGCGCAGGCTGGGTAGATGCTCGACCGGCTGATGGGTCGGACCGTCCTCGCCCAGCCCGATCGAGTCATGCGTCATCACGTAAATGACCCGTTGCTTCATGAGCGCCGACATACGCATGCCATTGCGCGCATAGTCCGAGAAGACCAGGAACGTACCGCCGAAGGGAATCAGGCCGCCATGCAGCGCAATGCCGTTCATGATGGCCGCCATGCCGAACTCGCGCACGCCATAGTGCACATAGTCGCCGGACAGATCGCTGCCGGTAATCGACCTGGCTTCCTTGCGATTGGTGTTGTTCGAACCCGTGAGATCTGCCGAGCCGCCGAAGAATTCCGGAATCGCGGCACCCAGGACGTTCAGCGCCTTCTGCGAAGACTGGCGCGTCGCCAAGGCCGTGGTGTCCTGCGCCAGCTGCGAGACGTAGTTACGCACCGTCTCGCCCCAGGCAGGCGACAGTTCGCCCTGCCAGCGACGTTCGAGTTCGCGAGCCAGGTCAGGAAATGCACTACGGTAGGCAGCGAAACGCTGGTTCCAGGCTGCTTCCACCTCGGCACCACGCTGGCGCCCATCCCAGGCGGCGGCAATATCGGCCGGGATGATGAACGGCTCCGCGGTCCAGCCCAGATGCTTGCGGGTGGCAGCGACTTCCTCGGCACCGAGTGCTGCGCCGTGCGTCGCCTCGGTACCCTGCTTGTTCGGCGCGCCGAAGCCGATCACTGTCTTGCAGCAGATCAGGCTGGGCCGGTCGCTCACCGCCTGCGCGGACCGGATCGCCGCTTCGATGGCGGCCGGATCGTGCCCATCCACATTCGGGACCACGTGCCACCCGTAAGCCCCGAATCGCTGTGGCGTGTCGTCGGTGAACCAGCCCTGCACTTCGCCGTCGATGGAAATGCCATTGTCGTCGTAGAACGCGATCAACTTGCCCAGCTTCAACGTACCCGCCAGCGAGCAGGCTTCATGCGAAATCCCTTCCATCAGGCAACCATCGCCCAGGAACACCCAGGTGCGGTGATCAATGATTTCATGGCCGGGACGATTGAAATTCAGTGCCAGTACGCGCTCGGCCAAGGCCATCCCGACCGCGTTGGCCAGACCCTGGCCCAGCGGACCGGTCGTGGTCTCGATGCCCAGCTTGAGGTCGTGCTCAGGATGTCCGGCGGTGTGTGAGCCCAGCTGACGAAAATGCTTCAGATCGTCGATCGAGAGCGGGTAGCCGGTGAGGTGCAGGAGGGAATACAACAACATCGACCCATGGCCGTTGGAAATCACGAAGCGGTCGCGGTCGGCCCATGCGGGATTGCCCGGATTGTGCTTCAGATGATCGTTCCACAAGACTTCGGCGATGTCGGCCATCCCCATCGGCATGCCCGGATGGCCTGAGTTCGCCTGTTGCACGGCATCCATGGCCAGGGCGCGAATCGCATTGGCAATTTGCCGACGGCTCAGCGACATGAATCAACCCCTACGCTACCGAATCAGGAAAGCCGCGCATTCTGGACCAAGGGGGCGGTGGCGGCAATGCAGCGCCGGGGGTGATGACTACGGGCGACGGGCTACGGGCTACGGGCTACGGTCAGAATATTTGAATTGGCGCTGCTCTCTCTCTGGCCGTAGCCCGTCGCCCGTAGCCCGTAGCCCGTAGCCCGTTGCCCGTTGCCCGTTGCCGTCGTCATCGCCTGTCGTCACACGCTGACATAACGAACTTTGTGCCGCGATTGCGCGTCCAACCCTGAGACCCAGTGCAAACATTCACACCGCGAGCGTGTCGTGGCATGTTGCTTTAGACCTCGATCACCCTTTTGGCGATATCGCCGTTGGTAGCATGCATTCGTCAGGTTTGTCAGTGGATTATGTCGACCTGCACGCGGCCCCCAATCATGCACATGGATGTCGATCCGTTCCGGTCCAGAGAAGCGATGCAATCAGTTCGTCTCATACAGTTCAGCGATCCGCATTTGTCGGGCGATCCCGCTAGCACGCTGCGGGGCGTCGCTTGTCTGCCCGCGCTACAGGCAGCGGTCGCCGATGCTGCGCATCGCTGTCATCGACCCGACGGTATCCTGCTGACAGGCGATCTGGTGCAGGACGATCCGCAGGGCTATCGCTGGATTCGCCACGTGTTCGGTGCGTCGAGAGTGCCGGTGATGTGCCTGGCGGGCAATCACGACCTGCCGGATCACATGCGCGCCGAACTGGGGCATGCACCGTTTCAGGTGGGCGGCGAGGTCGACCTGGGACGCTGGACCATCGTATTGCTCGATACTTGGGTCCAGCACAGCGCCGACGGTCGCATCGGGCCGCAGCAACTCGCGCGGTTGCGCGATGTGCTACGAGCGCAGCGCAATCAGCACGTCCTGGTGTGTCTGCATCATCATCCGATCAAAATGCGCAGCGAATGGCTGGACCGTGTCGGACTGACCGACGCCGATGAGTTTCTTGCCATCGTGCGCGAGCACTCGAATGTACGCGGGGTATTGTGGGGACATGTACACCAGTCGCTGGATAGCTTTGTGCACGGCGTACGCTTCATGGCATCGCCTGCAACCTGCGCCCAGTTCGTGCCTGGCAGTCGCGATTTCTCGATCGACGACCGTCCGCCGGGCTATCGCATTCTCGAACTGATGGCCGATGGCACGATCGCCACCGAAGTCGTGTGGCTGGAGAGTTACGCGGCGCGTAG
>JAIBJL010000225.1 GCA_020029545.1 Gammaproteobacteria bacterium | reverse complement strand
GATCCCACCGCTTGGCGCTTCAGCCATCACTCGACCCTCCGTGTCTGATCGCGTAGTCGAGCACGTCGAGCAAGTTCACGCCGTGAGTTCCTGTTGCCCTTCTTCCCGCTGACTCCAAGCTATCGGTTTCACGTCGTAGCTGCGCAGCGCATCAATTGAGGTATAGGTATTCAGTCGGTGCATGCTTCCCGGAAGGCTCATACTTCGCTGGCTCGCCGTCGTCAGACTTCTTGTAAGTGGGACGTACTTGTAGCGAAAAAACGCTCACTTCACCACCCGCCACCGTGTGGCTTACACCCGGTCAGAGCGCAACCTCTTCAGGCTGACGAACTAATGCTCCAGCAGCAGCGACCCGAAGCCATCGATTTTATCGTCGATGCCGTTGCTGCGCAGGGCCTGCCAGTACGCGCAGGTATTCACTGCGAGTACCGGTTTGCCGAGCCAGCTTTCCGCTTCGGCGGCGACGCTGGCAAACGCGAGATTGGTGCCTACCTGCAGGATGAGTTCCACGCTGGGATCGTCGACTTCGCGTACCGCGCGTCGCAGCCGGTCAGGCAACTCGTGCGCCATCAGCAGCGGGCTGTTGCACTTCAGGCCCAGCAGGTTGACGACTTCGAAGCCGCTGTCCGCAAACTGCTTGCGAACCTGCGCATCGCCCGACGGCATGTAGGGCGTGATCAGGCTGATGCGCCGCACGCCGCCATAACGCTGGATCGCTGCCTGACAGGCCTGCATGCCGAGGATGACTCGGGTGTGCGTGCGCGATTCCAGATGCTGCTGTAGCGCGTTGGCATCCAGCACGCCCTCCCAGAAGGTCTCCGCTGCCATGGCCATCACGACGGTCGCGGGCGAACAGGCCATGACGGTATCGAGCGCGTTTTCGATGGAACTGCGAATGGCGCTCATCATGTTGACAAACTCGGCCTCGCTGTCGACCGGCGTATCCGGAATCAGCACGCGAGTCATCTGGTTCGAGACACCGCGCGGTCGCATGCTGTCGCATTCCGGCTGCACCACCGTGTTGGTAGCGGGCGCAATGACACCGATTTTCAGTCGCGAACCGAGCGAGTCTGGCATGAGGTCGACCGTTCTGCGGAGGGATGGGCCTGGAGTTTACGGGACCCCGCCGGCGGTGGCTGTGCGCCGGTTCCGCTCCAGCGGAATTTCCGTGGTCGATCAACGGTTAAACAACTTCCGGCCGACACTTCCGCGTTGACTCCGCCGCGACGTTCCAGTAGCGTGCCCCGCCGCCGCCCGGCGGGTGGCAGCACGATCCGTATCCTTACAGTGGAGCCCTCGTGAGCAAGATTCTGGTAGGCCTCAAACGTGTGGTGGACTACAACGTTCGCGTACGCGTCAAACCCGACGGTTCGGGTGTGGTGACCGACGGCATCAAAATGAGCATCAATCCGTTCGACGAGATTGCGCTCGAAGAAGCCCTGCGGATCAAGGAACAAGGCGGCGCGACCGAAGTGATCGTCGTCAGCATCGGCGCTGCCGAGACGCAACAGCAGCTGCGCACCGGTCTCGCCATGGGGGCGGACCGCGCAATCCTGGTTCAGGCCGACAGTGCGGTCGAACCCCTGGTTGCAGCCAAGGTCTTCCTCAAGCTGATCGAAAAGGAAGCACCGACTATCGTGCTGCTCGGCAAACAGGCTATCGACGACGACAACAACCAGACCGGCCAGATGCTGGCCGCTCTGTGGCAGCGTCCGCAGGCAACTTTCGCCTCCAAGATCGAACTGGCAGGCGGCAAGGCCAAAGTGACGCGTGAAGTCGACGCGGGCCTTGAAACGATCGAAGTCGATCTGCCGGCGGTGTTCACGACCGATCTGCGGCTGAACGAGCCACGCTACGTGAAATTGCCGGACATCATGAAGGCGAAGAAAAAGCCGCTCGACATCATCGCGCTCGATACGCTGGGCATCGAAACTGCCGGACAATTCAAGACGCTGAAGTACGAAGCACCGGCGACTCGTCAGAAAGGCATCATGGTGAAAGACGTGAACGAGCTGATCGCCGCGCTCAAGCAGAAGGGGTTGGTCTGATGACGAAGATACTCATCGTCGCCGAACATGCCGGCGGCAAACTCAATGCAGCGACTGCGAAATGCGTGACTTGCGCGACGGCCATTGCGGGTGCAGAAATCGACATCGCGGTTTTTGCAGCCGATGCCGGTGACATCGCAGCTCAGGCAGCCGCACTGGCGGGCGTCAAGAAAGTACTCACCGTCGAAAACGCCGCGAATGCCGAACCGCTCGCTGCCGTCCTCGCGCCGCAGGTAGCCGCCGTCGCCGCGAACTACACGCATGTCTTCGGTCCCTCGACGACGTTCGGCAAGGACCTGATGCCGCGAGTCGCCGCGTTGCTTGGCGTCGGCCAGCTCAGCGACATCATGGCAGTCGAATCGGCGTACCGATTCCGTCGTCCGGTGTATGCCGGTAATGCAATCGTCACGGTCGAGGCGCCGCAGGATAAAAAGCTGGTCGCCACCGTGCGTGCCGCCTCCTTCCAGCCCGCCGCCAGCGGCGGCAGCGCGGCGATCGAATCGGCCATCGAATCGGCTAGTGCAGCGGCGGACATTCCGACGCACACCCGCTTCGTCTCGCGTTCGGCGCCCGCCACCGGTCGTCCGGATCTGCAGACCGCATCCCGCGTCGTGTCCGGCGGCCGTGCGCTGGGCAGCGCCGACAATTTCAAAATTATTTTCGGCCTGGCAGACAAGCTCAAAGCAGGTGTCGGCGCGTCCCGTGCGGCGGTGGACTCGGGCTACGCCGCCAACGAACTGCAGGTGGGTCAGACCGGCAAGATCATTTCTCCTGAGCTGTATGTGGCGGTCGGAATTTCCGGCGCCATTCAGCACCTGACCGGCATCAAGGACGCCCGCACCATCGTCGCGATCAACAAGGACGCCGAAGCGCCGATTTTCGAAGTCGCGGACATCGGCCTGGTCGGCGATCTGTTCAAGATCGTGCCGGAACTGGAGAAGGCACTCGGCTGAACCGGCCCACTTGATCAACCTGTTTAAGAACCGCGGACGCGGCTGGTAATCTGGCCAGAGATCTCTTCCGACTCTGACCAGCCGTCAAACGGTTCTTACCAGTTGACCGACCGCGTCCGCGGTTCTTACTTCGGTCTGACCGTAGCCTGTGGCCCGTAGCCCGTCATCGTCAACCCGCTAGAGTTGACCCAATACATACTCCGCGCTCGAGACCTTGAACTCGCCTTTCGCTTCGACATTCAGCTGCTTCACGACGCCGTCATCCACCAGCAGCGCGAAGCGCTGTCCGCGCAGACCCATGCCGAATCCCGAAGCGTCGAAATCCAGCCCCAGCGCTTTGGTGTAGTCGCCATTGCCATCGGCGAGCATCTCGACCTTGCCCTCCGTGCTCTGGGATTTACCCCAGGCCTTCATCACGAAGGCATCGTTGACGGCCATGCAGGCAATCGTGTCGACACCCTTTGCCCGCAGATCGCCGGCCCGCTCCACAAAGCCCGGCAGATGCTTGGCATCGCAGGTCGGCGTGAACGCACCGGGCACGGAAAACAGCACGACTTTCTTGCCCTTGAAGAAATCTGCGGCGTTGATCTTCTGCGGTCCGTCCTTGGTGATCTGCGTAAGCGAACCTGCAGGCATCTTGTCGCCAACCTTGATAGTCATGAGCGAATCCTCCGATCTGCAATGAATGGGCGAGCCTGCCACCGATCGTCGTCGCAGGCAGGTTAGGTTGAGGCGTCATCCGTGTCGAGGCGCTGCCGGGATCAAGTCGCGACCGCACATCTGCAACGCACCGGCCATGTTGCCGGTGCCCGGCAGCGACATGCAAGAGTGGAAGATCTGCAAACACCGCCGCCGACCCCTGCCCTGCGCCATCCACGGCTGCTCGCAGCAGACGCAGCGCCGGATGCCGCCGGAAGGATGCGAGAACGCATCAGTCGCGGTCGGTCACGGCGCCCCACATCAATCACGGTCGGTGACGGCACCGAACGAGGCACTGCTGACGCTCTTCGCATACTTCGCCAGAACGCCGCGTACCGCGTAGGGTTCCGGCGCCGTCCACTGGCGGCGACGCTGTTCCAGCGTGCCTGCAGTGACATCGAGATTGATCTCCCGTGTGGTTGCATCGATCGTGATCTTGTCGCCGTCTTCGATCAAACCGATCGTACCGCCGACCGCGGCTTCGGGTGCGATGTGACCCACGACGAAACCGCGACTGCCACCGGAAAAGCGGCCGTCCGTAATCAGGGCCACCTGGCCCGCCAGGCCCTGGCCTGCAATCGCGCTGGTCGGGCTGAGCATTTCACGCATGCCGGGGCCGCCCTTCGGTCCTTCGAAGCGGATTACGACCACGTCGCCGGCAACGATCTTGCCGTCGAGAATCGCCTGCAAGGCTAGCTCTTCACCGTCGAACACGCGGGCGCTGCCGGTGAACTTCAGGCCTTCCTTGCCGGTGATCTTGGCGACGGAACCTTCCGCCGCAATGTTCCCGTACAACACGACCAGGTGGCTTTCCGGCTTGACCGGGTTGTTGAAGGCATGAACGATGTCCTGGCCTTTCGGATAGGGTTTGACGCTTTTGAGATTCTGCGCCAGCGTTTTGCCCGTTACGGTCAGACAGTCGCCGTGCAGCAGTCCACGATCCAGCAACATTTTCATGAGCGGCTGGATACCGCCGATCGCGACCAGTTCCGACATCGCGTACTTGCCGCTGGGCCGCAGATCCGCGAGCACCGGGACGCGCTTGCCGACTGCGGTGAAGTCATCGAGTTCCAGCGGCACGTTCGCCGAATGGGCAATGGCGAGCAGATGCAGAATCAGATTCGTCGAACCGCCGAGTGCGATCGCCACGGTAATCGCGTTCTCGAACGCTTTGCGCGTGAGGATTTGCGATGGCAGGATGCCCGCCTTCGCCAGCTTGACGACGGCCTTGCCGGCATTGCGACAATCCTGCAGCTTGTGGCGCGAGACCGCTTCCTGCGCCGAGCTGTTCGGCAGACTCATGCCCAGTGCTTCAATCGCCGACGCCATGGTATTCGCCGTGTACATGCCCCCGCAGCTGCCGGGGCCGGGAATCGCCGTGCGCTCGATGTCCTTCAGTTCGCGCTCGCTGATCTTGCCGGCCGCCTGTGCGCCTACCGCCTCGAACACCGAAATGATGTCGCGACGCTTTTTGCCAGGCCGAATCGTGCCACCGTAGACGAACACCGCGGGACGATTCAGGCGTGCCAGCGCCATGACGCAGCCAGGCATGTTCTTGTCGCAGCCGCCGATGGCGACGATACCGTCGAACCCCTGTGCACCGGCGACCGCTTCGATCGAGTCGGCAATCACTTCGCGCGACACCAGCGAATAACGCATGCCCGGCGTCCCGTTGGAAATGCCGTCGGAAACCGTGATCGTCCCGAAGGTCGTGCTCTTGCCGCCGGACTGGTCGACGGCGTCCGCCGCGGCGCGCGCCAACTTATCGATGTGCATGTTGCACGGCGTGAGGTTGCTCCACGTCGAAGCGATGCCAATCGCCGGTTTGCGGAAATCGGCATCCTTGTAGCCTACCGCGCGCAGCATGGCGCGACTGGGCGCCTGTGCGTTGCCATCCACGACTTCGCTGGAATAGCGGCGCGCGCTCGATTTGTCTTTGCCGGGGGTTGCGGTCTTCTTCACGGTGGATTGTTTGCGGGCTGCCATGAGATTTGCGGAAACGTACTAGCGAGTGTATTCGGGCCCGCAATCCTCCGCGACCGCGCCATGCGTTGCAAGTGCAGCGGAATCGGAGCAGGACCAAGCAAGGATCTCCACGGGGGGCACGGGGAGCACGGGGTAAGAAAAACTCAGCGTATCGAAGGGATGAGTTGTTTTCAGTCTTACCCAGTGTTCCTTAGTGATCCCCGTGGAAGCCTTACCTCTCCCGCTGTCTACGTTCACGTCCCGGTGTCGATAAGCTTCTGCTCGCGCAACAGGACGATGAGCACACCGATCAGCGTTACCGCGGCGCCGAGCACCATGCGAGAAGTCAGCTGATCGTGCAGCACGGTCACGCCGAAGAACACGCCGAACAGCGGCGAGAGCAGCGTGAGTGGCGACAGGCTGGTGACCGGATAGCGACTGATCAGGTAGTACCAGCCGCTGTGCGCGATCAGGCTCGACATCAGCGCCGTGAACAACAGCGAGGCCCAGCCGCGCACGTCGGCTTGTTGCACCGCCTGCCATTGATTCGATTCGGTCGCGCAGCTCAGCAGCAACAGTAACGGCCCGCCAGTGACGGCAATCCATGCCTGCAGTTCCAGCGGCCGGATGTGATGCAGGCGCTTGATATAGATCAGGCCCAACGAGCCGACGAAGCAGGAAGCAACGACCAGCATCAAACCTTCCCAGTAAGCAAACACGCGCGGATCGAAGCCGATGATCATGATGCCGCCGAAGGCCAACGCGATGCCGAGCCGGCGCCGCCAGCGAATGGTTTCTCCCAGCAGCCACACCGACAACAATGTTGCAAACGGCACGCCCATCTGGCTGGCGATGGCGACCATCGACGCATCCTTCACGTAGTACACGCCTGCGAACAACAGCGCGAAGGCGGCCGGACCGGTCAAGACAGCGGCCAGCAGCAGATTGCGCATCTGTCCGCGATGCAGGCGCAGCAGCGGCAGCAGGAACAGCGCCAGCGAACCGAAGCGCAGTGCGGTAAAAAAAATCGGCGGAAACTGGCCGACACCCCACTTCGCGGCCACCAGGTTGGCGCCCCAGATGAGATTGATGACGACCAGGAACGCGAGATCGCGACCAGACAACGAGCCCGGCTGCGCACCCGGCGACAGGTCAGCCCGCATTCGTCAATTCGCGAATCGTGCTTGCAGAAAAGCAAACAACGCGCGTACGCACTGTGCTTCGCCGCCGACCGGGCGACCGGGCCGCTCCTTGCCGTTCCATGCATACAGGTCGATGTGCATCCAGGCACGCGCTTCAGTCACGAATCGCTTGAGAAACAGCGCACCGAAAATCGCACCGGAGAAGCCGGACGCCGACACGTTGCCGAGGTCGGCGATCTTGCTCGACAGTTCGTCGTCATAGGCGCTCCACAGCGGCAGCGGCCAGAGCGGATCGCCCTGCGCGAGGCCCGCTTGCACCAGTTGTGCGGCCATGGCGTCATCGGTGGCGAACAGCGCCGGCAACTCGGGGCCGAGCGCGACGCGGGCAGCACCCGTGAGCGTTGCCATATCAATCAGCAGATCCGGCCGCTCCTCGTCCGCCAGCGCCAGTGCGTCGCAGAGAATCAGCCGGCCTTCGGCATCGGTGTTGCCGACTTCCACCGTCAACCCCTTGCGGGTGCTCAGTACATCGCCGGGACGATAGGCATTCGCGGCGATCGAATTCTCCACCGCCGGCACGATCACGCGCAGCCGCACCGGCAATTTCGCATCCATGATGACCTGCGCCAGTGCGAGCGTCACCGCAGCGCCGCCCATATCCTTCTTCATCAACAGCATCGAGGCACCCGGTTTGATGTCGAGACCGCCGGTGTCGAAACACACGCCCTTGCCCACTAGCGTGACCTTGGGATGCGAGCTTTCGCCCCATTCGAAGTCGATGAGTCGCGGCGCCACGGCACTGGCCCGACCGACGGCGTGAATCGCAGGAAATTTCTCGGCGAGCAGGGCGTCGCCGATGATCTGGCGATGCCGGCAGCGATAGCGGCGCGCAATCTCGATGGCTGCCTGCGCCAGCGTTTCGGGCGTCAGGTCGTTCGCCGGCGTGTTGATCAGGTCGCGTGCCAGCGCCGTGGCCGCGCGCAACCGCTCGATGTCGACCGCGGCAACTGCCGCAGGCAAGCGCAGCTGAACCGACCGCGCAGGCGCAGCTCGCCGATAGCGCTCGAAGCGATATTGACCGTAAGCCCAGCCGAAAGCGAACTGATGCATGGCTGCTGTCGGAAGCGCTTGGGCAAGATGGTAATGCCCATCGGGCAGGCGATCGGGTAGTCCGCTGGCGT
>JAIBJL010000024.1 GCA_020029545.1 Gammaproteobacteria bacterium | reverse complement strand
TACACCGTCTTGCCGACTTTGACGGCCTGCGAATAAGTGCCGACTGCCTTGGGCGCATGGGCGGTAGAGATGATGGTGCGGGACAAGGAAGCCTCCTGGCCGCTTCACTGGCGGGCTGGTAAGAGTCGAATGAATACCAGTTTAGCAGCAGGCACACTAGCGCTGATGCTCATCACAGGAGCTTCTGGATTTCCGGGTGTGCGTGGCGAGGAATGCGGTGCGGAAACGCCGGTGGGTGAGCGTTTCCTAATCTCTTACGCTTACACCGTGTACCCGCGTCGACCACAGCACAACGGCATTGCCTGCTCGAACGCTGAGGGGGGATTGTTGGCGGGGGTGGATCGCGCTACCGGTGACGCTTCGGCCGGCGAGTACGAATCCGAGCTGTGGATCGTCGACGCCGGGCAGGTCGCCCAAGGCCCGGTGTGCCGCGTGCAGATCCCGTTGAAGCAGAAGGGGCAGATCCACGGCTGGTGGATGCCGGCGGCCGAGCTGGAAAAATCGCGCCGCCGCGCTTGATGCGGCGTGGCGAAGTCCGTAACCGCGAGCGGGTTCCGCCGGAATCCGCTACGCGGCCGCAGAGAAGCGTTCGATGAAGGCCCTGATTTCCGGGGCCAGGAATTCATCGCTGCCACCGATGCCCAGCGCGGCGCTCATGTGATTGGCGTCCGGGAGATACAGCAGCCGTGGCAGCGTCCGCTTGGCCGCAAACCAGCGCTCGACGAGACGGGCGGCCTGTGCCTGGAAATTCCACGGATCGTGTTCGGAGATCGTGAACAGCTGCGGCACGTCGCTGGCAATCAGTCCCGGCAGCGACGATTGCCGTTCTGCCTGGCCGGCGTCGCTGCCGTAATAGTGAAGCTCCGGCGGTCCCTTCTGGATCAACGGCACATCGTAAAGGCCGGAGAACATCAGCGCGCCGGCCACCGGCGGTTTCGCGTCGTGCAGTTCGTTCATCGCGAGGTAGCTCGCGACGTGCGTGGCGCCCGCTGACTGCCCCGATACGAAAATGCGCCGCGGCGAGCCGCCGTAGTTCGCAATGTTCCGCCGCAACCAGGCGACTACCGCAGCCACGTCCTCGGCGCCCGCGGGCCAAGGATGCGTGGGCGCCAGTCGATAGGTCATCGTGACACCGACAAAGCCTTGCCGCACGGCCCAGGCTCCGATGTTGGTGTAGAACGGCGTGTCCGGATGGCTCTTGTCGCCGCCCACGAAGCCCCCGCCATGGACATAAACGAGCACCGGCAGGTCAGTGCCATCCGCACCGGTGAAGATGTCGAGTCTGTGCCGCTCGTGCGGGCCATAGGCGATGTCGCGCTGGATACGGCTTGAACCCGCGGGGTCAGGCAGTGCGCGCGCGTAGATCGCCATGCACGCGGCGATCATCGGCGGGTTGAGCGTCGTGCCCAGGCCGCGGATCTCTTCGCGAAGAGATTTGCTCGTCATACGCCGCTCACCGACACCTTGCGGCTCATGGCGTAGCGATGCGTGCGGAACGTCTCTTCAGGCACCCAGTTGCCGTGGAAAGTCGATCGCACGCGCACACCGATGTCGTATAGCGCGAGAGGGCCGGCAGACAACTTCAGCGCATCGAAAATGGCCAGCTCCGAGCGGTGCTCTTCGAGACGGTTGACGATCGTCAGCAGCCAGCCATCGCCCTCGGGGCTGTCGGGTGTGCGCGGAACGAACTGCGATTCATGCACATTCGTACGCGGGCCGAACGAATACTTATCGATGGCGCCGGTGTGCCGATCGATGCTCCCCACATCCGCCTCGCCATTGAAGATGTCGATGAATCCATCGGTGCCGCCGCCGGTCACACCGGCCATCGCGCCTTGAGCCGCACCGGCTTCCGGGCTTGAAGGCGGACCTCCGAACAGCGTCCAGATGTAGCGATAGGGATATCCCAGGTAGCGATCGTCGATCCGCGCCAGTTCGCAGATCGGGCCGATCTCCGGAGTGATCTGGTAGGTCGCGCCGTTGCCCGCGAGGTCGATCTTGATACGCCGCAACTTCTGCGGATCGGGCATCGAGCGCTTGCCGTCCTCCGCCGTGAAGTGGAAGGAAAAAACGTTGCTCTGCGACATCAGCAGATCGAAACAGAGGGTCGAGCCTTCTTCGAAGGCATTCACCGTATGGCCGAAGCTGACCGGCGGGCCGTCGAACCAGCGGATGTCGGCCGCGGTCCCGCGCCGCTTCAGTACCGCGATCTTCATGCCGTGCTGCGGCCGCCACTGGAAGAAGAAACCGGTTCGCTTGACCGTTTCCAGGTCGGTGACCAGCGGATGGAACGCGAACACCACGTAGTTCTTGGTGAAGCAGAAGTCGTGCACGTGCCCGGCGAAGGGCGCGTCGAACCAGATTTCGTCGCGGATGTTGCCTTCCTGGTCGAACTCGTAAAAGGCCATGTCCAGCGTGCCGTCGCCCTTGGCCTGATTGCCGTAATTGAGGACGCTGTCGGCCACCGGATCGATCTTGGGGTGGGCCGAGAGTCGCTGCGCCTTCACCTTGCCGCCGTAGTCGAACCGGCCAATGGTTTCCAGGGTCTTCGGATGCACCGCGTAGGGAAGATCGTCCTCTTTGAGGATCAGGATCTGGTCGCCGCACAGGACGGCGTTGGTGTTGGCGGTGCCGCCGCTGATGTCGCGCGCCGAGGGATCCTTGTCGAAGGGGTTGCGATATTCGCCGAACAGGGAACGGCCGGCTTTTTCCTGCGCCAGGAACCGGGCATTGCGGATCCAGCGGCTGCGATAGCTGACGGTGCCGCGATCGAAGTGAAACACGTGGGCCATGCCTTCGCCGTCGATGAAGACATCGTCGCCGTGCCGGGGGGGGTACTGCCGATCCGGCCCAACCTTGTACCAGGAGCCATTGAGCCCCTCCGGCGGCGTTCCATCGAGCAGCACCAGTGAATCGACGCTCGATTCCACCCGCATGGGCCGTCCCCAGCCCTGATAGAGCGGCAGGTTCGGAAAATGTGGTGCTTTCATTTCAAACCTCGAAGGAAGGTAGTTGCATGTGCCTTGTCGTGCCGCCGCGTGCGCGAAGCAGCGGTGCATGAGCGAAACGTCGGCGGCCAAGGAAAAACGCCCGGAGCGTAGCGCCGGGCCGGGATTCTCTCAAGGCCGGCACCTCTGCGCCACTGCCTGCATGCGCAAGCGGGGTCGGTATACGAACATCGGTCGATATATGTTGCTTCTGCAGAGCGGGCTTGTAGCGCGACGAACGGTGCCGCCGGGAAACCGGGACAACGCATCAGCAGTCCAGCCTCCCGATATGTTCGGGACGGAACGATGCGATCGTGCAAAAAAACAGAGAGCCGATATTTGGCGTGTTGCGCTCGCGGCATTGGTGCGTCCATGCGCGGCACCCGCATCGAAGCTCAAGCAACGATCCATCGAATACTCGAACACCTTGAGCGGCAAGCGCGTGCGCCACCGGTAAGGTCGCCCGCGAGGATGCGGTGCTGGAATGCAGCCAGCCGTACGTTATTAGGCTGGCTGCTGCGCAAAGGGGCGTTTATTCTTCCTATCCGCAGACCGACGTCAAAAATGGAGGCGCGAGAAAAATGAGTTTGAAACTGCACGACTTCGCCATGTCCGGACACTGCTATCGCGTGCGATTGTTCCTGTCGTTGCTGGATCTGCCGCACACGGTGATTCCCGTCGATTTACGGGCGGGCGCGCACAAGACGCCGGAATTCCTGCGCCTCAATCCCTTCGGTCAGGTGCCAGTGCTCGAGGATGGCGAACTCGTCATCACGGATTCGAACGCCATTCTGGTCTATCTCGCGGAGCGCCATGCGCCCGAAAGCTGGTATGCACGGGACCCGGCGGGCAAGGCAGCTATTCAGCGCTGGCTATCAGTCGCTGCCGGACCGCTTGCTTTCTATCCGGCGGCCGCACGGCGTGCAAACGTGTTCAAGCAACCGCTCGACGGGGCGCTCATCGCGCAGGCTCACAACCTGTTCAGGGTCATCGAAGCGATCCTGAGCAAGACCCCTTTTCTCACTGGTGAAAAGCCGACCATTGCCGATCTGGCGATCTATTCGTACACGGCGACTGCACCCGAAGGCAATGTGTCGCTCGATGACTATCCCAGCATCCGTGCCTGGTTGGGCCGCATCGAGGCGCTGCCGGGGTACGTGCCCATACCGCGTATCAAAGTCGGCTTGAGTGCCTGACAATCAGCTTACCGGCGGTAGTCTTCCCCGGACATCCACTGCAGGGGGCAGCATGAAATCACAATATCGAACGAAGTTGGTTCACATCACGGCGGCCGGCTTCGTCGGCATTGTTCTGGGCGCCGCTGGCGTCGGCGCGCTACATGCGCAGACCGCGACGGCACCGGCTTTTTTTGTGGGCAACGTTCAGGAAGTGCTCGACGCCGAGCTGTTCAGGCAGTACCAGGAGGCAGCCGGCAAGGCCGGAGCACGCTATGGCTCCCATGTCGTTGCCGCGGGCGTTCCCTTGCCGATCGATATGCCCCGTTCCGCACCGCCCAAGGGCAGCATCATCATTGTCCAGTTCCCGAGCATGAAGAACCTGAAGGACTGGTGGAATTCGCCGGAATACGCCGCTATCCGACCGATGCGCGAGAAGGCAACTGTTGGCCCAGCCTACGCGCTCCAGGGTCTGCCAGCGCCTTGAGGATGACGCAGGCGGATGATGCACCGTGCTTGGAAGGACATCTGCACGCAGTGGCGAGCGGAAGCGTTCGGCGAAGGCCACTTCGCCTGCATGCGCACGGCACCGTGTATCACGTCACGCTGCGGGACAATCATCGTCAGAATATCTTCTTCAAGCCCAACTACCCGTCGATGACTGGGTAACGACGGACTTGGCACTACCCATGTTTCACGCTGATCGCGAGCGTGCCATCGAGGCCTATCATCGCTTCATGCATGAGCCGCGAGTGGAATCGGCAGCCTCCCCACTCGTCGAATGCAATCCCAATCAAGCAACAATCTATCGAATACTCGAACCCCTTGAGCGGCAGGCGCGTGCGCCCCCGGTAAGGCCGTGCGCTACCCACCCGCATTGATGCATGAGCAAGGAACGCGATGTCCCTCGCTAGGGACTTCGATGCGTCGTGTCAGCGGAAAAGGGTGTTTATTCTTCCTATCCGCCTGCCAGACAGCTTCGATATTCTGACGCAGCCGGGATGAATCCATCGATCGACTCCAGTTCTCTGATTCCGAACGTGTCGAAACATCAGCGCCACTTTCCCTTTTCGTCATGCCCGCGCAGATGACGGCGACCGCGGTGTTGCGCCCGCTCATCAATTCCGAGATGAGGTCTGGTGATCCAACGCCAGCTGCCGCTTGCTCATCGCACCGCGAGCGATCATTCCAACAGCCGCAAGACTCCACACGATTACTGCGCCGGTCGGCAGATCGAACAATGCCGAAGCCGCGAGGCCGACACAATACGCGACAAACCCGATCGAGTACGCCCAGAGGAGTCCGCCGCGGTCATTCAATTGACGTGTGGCCAATGCAGGCACGATGAGACTGGCAAACACCAGATAAACACCCACCAACTGCACGGATACCGTTACGCTCAGCGCAAAGACCAGATAGAAGCCCGGCCGGCCGAGGCTGGCGCGAAATCCGAACCACGCAATGAGTACGATCACACTCACAATGGCTGCCGGCAGCAGGTTGTGAATATCCACCCACAAGATCTGTCCGACCAGCAGATCTTTCAGCTCCTCGCCGCCATGCGGATTGTTGGCGAGCAGGATCAGCCCGCCCGTTGCACACAAAGCAAAGAACACACCGATGATTGCTTCCTGCACTTCGCCAAACTTCGAATCGGTCCATGCCAGCAACGACGCTCCCAGCAGTGCGGCCAGGACGGCTGCAGCCTGTGCGGAGAGTCCATGCGGATCCCAGCCAAATACTCCTGCAGCGATGACTCCCAGGCCCGCCGCCTGGGCGATGGCGAGATCGATGAAGATAATCCCGCGCTTGAGCACCTGGCGACCGAGCGGCACGTGGCTCGCCAGCACCAGTACTCCAGCGAGCAACGCCGGGCCGAGAATACTGACGTCGAGCGCATCGGTATTCATTTGTTCGCCTCGTTCAGACGCGCGATGATCACGTCGAACATTGCAAACAGATCCTTCGCTTCCGGTACGCTGCCCGCTGTGTGCGGCAATACGATGGCTTTGATGCCGGTGCGGCTCGACAACCAGTCCGACGCGCGACTGTCCTGATAGGAAGAGCGCACGATTGCCTTGACGTGCTTGTTCTTCACCTGATCGAGCAGTTGCGCAAGATGCCCGGTGGTCGGCTCGATGCCGGGCTTGGGTTCGAGACTGCCGATCTCTTCAAGCCCGAGCCAATGGTCGAGATACACGTAGCTGCGATGATGCGTGACGATCTGCATACCTTTGAGACCTGCGCCGTCCTGCGTCCACTTGTCGATGGCTTGGTTCCAGCGCAGCAGAAAATCGGTCGACCGCTGCTGAAAGAGTGAGGCGTCTGCTGCGTCAAGTTTCTCCATGCGCGCTGCAAGCGCTGCCGCGACCTTCGCGATGTTGTGCGGGTCGAGCTGCAAATGGGGATTGCCGTAAGGATGCACATCGCCCATGGACCGATCCACCGATGTGGGCACTTCGAGCAATTGCACCGCGGAGGATGCATCGAAAAATCCATCCTGCCCGGGCTGCACCTTCGCATTGCCGCCTTGCCGCAGCAGCACCGGCAACCAACCGACCTCGAGATCTGCGCCGGTGCACACCACGAGATCGGCACGACGCATCTGTGCGATCAGGCTGGGGCGTGCCTGAATGTAGTGCACATCCTGATCGGGCGTGGTGGCGGACGTGACATCGACTTTGTCGTTGCCGATTTCCTTTGCCAGCGCCGCCCATTCGGGCTCGCAGGAAAAGATACGTAACGCGGCATTCGCCGGGACATTGAACACAATGCCGAGGAGCATCAGAAAATATATTTTTTGCATGACCTGCTCTCTTTAAAAGTTTACCGCTGGCTCAGAACTGGTGCGCGCCGTGGGCCCCCAGACTGAAGACGTATTGCAGGATCAATTGCCGGTCGCTGCGCGCGCGTGAGCGATCGTCGGCGAGCTGCAAGCGTAGGCGACTGAACTCGCTGTTGGAGAAGTCGACCATCGCGGTAACGCGCGATGGGTCGCGGTCGTCGCTGAGGGGTGTCGCAATCGGCAGCGGCCCGACCGTGTTGTCTGCACTCAGGCGGTCATAGCGCACGCCGGCTCGCCAGCGCGGCATGAACTGATAAACCCCTTGCACGTAGAAACCGCTCTGCGTGCCGTCGTACGCAGCCGTCGCCAGACGCGTTGCGAGATTTCCCGATTCCTTGCGACGCAGATATTCGCCTTGCAGTACGAAGTTGCGCGTCTTGGGATTGCCATGATCCGCCCATTTCCAGATTGCATCCGCGATCCACACCCGACTCTGGCCGGTGAATGCCACGATATCGTCGCTGGGCAGCGTGCTTTCCCGATTGACTGCGTCGGTATCGAGATAGCTGACACCTGCACGCCAGGAATGGGTGTCGCCCACGTCGCCGCCGAGGTGGGCGAACGCGGTGTAAGCACCGACACCATCGTGCCCCGCTCCGCTGGCGGGAAATTCGCTGCCACGAAATGCTTCGCCGCCCAACTCGACGAACAACGCGGTCGGTGCGACCCATTTGAGTTGCACGCCGGTATCGCCAAACTGTTCGCCGAGCAGAGCCCGGTAGACGAGCGGCTGATCTGCGAAATCCCAGGTATGCGAATGCTTTGAATTCTGATACCCGATGTCGGAGAGGAACTTGCCGGCACGCGCGGTGAGGCCCTGGGGCAAGGTTGTGGTCTGAACGAAAGCTTCCTCGACATTGAGGTCGGTTTTTTCGTCGTTGTCGGAGATCGACAGTGTGACCTGACCGTAGAACTTGTCGTCAACGTTGGCGCTTGCCGCCAGTTCCGTTTCACCCAGGGAGAGTCCGCGGGACGGCAGCCCTGCTTCCTCGCCCAGCAGCACACCGGAGATCTGATAGTCGCGTGGATCGCGCGAGTAGTTGGTGTACTTGCCGTCCAGAATCAGACTGAGCGCGGGATTGAAAGCATTACTCGTAATCGCGCCCTGCGCCGCTACAGGTCGCGGCGCGATTGCGGTGACGCATGACAACAAACAGGTGAACATCGTGAGATGCGCGGCGCGACGGCCGGCGTGAGAGAAACGGTGCATTGAAGATCTCCAGCATGAATGACACGCGTCGACGCGGCGGTACGACGCAAACGAGCGCATTGCCTCAATGGCAAGCGCACGGCAACAGCGGTGTCAGCAGGCAGGAGGCGCGCGGACGCGCGCGGAGGAAGGAAACTCGAATGACGCGATGACAGTTATGCCATCGCTCAAAACTTCGGAGGGCGCGAAAGAAAACCTCAGCGTCGGAGCGTGAGCCAGTCCGTCCATCGACGCATGCGAAGTGACGCAGAAGCCGCAAACCACCTCGGTCTTGCCGCCACCGTCCAGATGCAGCGAGTGCGTCGCGATCCCTAACTGCGCAACGAGGAACAATGCTGCCACGAAGGACAGTATCCAGCGTTGCTGCTTAGGGAGCCGTGTAAAAGACATGGGCTGAGTCTAACAAAGACTGGCGCCCGCGCCAGTGGCAATCGAGCCAAAGTCGCACCCCTTCGATGCCCGCAGGAGTCAAGATCTGCATATCCCTATCGCAATATCCCTATCGCACCGAGGCTATTCGACCGCGCTTCACGCGCAGATAAGCGTTCCCCCGGTTTCCTTTTCGCTTCCAAAACACTCTAATCCTTCCATGACGGGTGTTTTCGAGAAGCAACGTGCTTCCCAAAGAGCCAATTCCAATCGCGAAAGCTAGCCGCACCTTCGTCGCAGGTCTCGAAAAGACCCACGGCCGCAAGCTTCGACGCTTCCTCGCCCGACGCCTTCCACAGGCATCCGCGGACCTCCAGGACCTGATGCAAGAAGTCTATTTACGACTCCTGCGCATTCCCGATACCGAAGCCATCCGCAACCCCGAGGCCTACCTGCACACCGTCGCAAGCCACGTCCTCCACCAACACGCACTCAAACAAGCCGTCACCGCCATACCCATCGAACCCGACGACATCGCCACCGCGCTTGAAGCCAGCTTCGACACCGACCCTTACACCCAAGTTCAGCTCCAACAGAAGTTCGAGGCGCTCGGCATAGGACTGCAACAATACTCGCCACGCGCCTACGCCACCCTGCTCATGTATCGATGCGAAGGGCTGACACTCGAGCAAATCGGCAACCGCTTCGGCGTCACCCGCGTCATGGCCAAGAAATATCTGATCAAAGCCATGACCTACTGCCAGCAACACATGCAAAGCACGGAATAGGGCACATGGAGAAACGCAGCCTGCCCCTCAGCACCCAAGTCCTCGAGGAAGCCTCCTCCTGGTTCATCGACTTCACCGAAGGAGAAGTCGGCACGCCAGGCCGTGAAGAATTCATTGCCTGGCTGCGCCACTCCCCCCAACACATACAGGCGTACCTGCAAGTCACCGCATTCTGGGAGGACGCAGCCAACCTCAAACACACGCACACCGACATCGAAGCACTCATCGCCCACGCCGAATCGAATGTCGTTTCATTGACGCCGGACTTGCCCTATTGCCACACGGCCGGACCCGCGCAGCGGGAACAGGCTTCGACCCCGAGCCAAGATCCTGCCAAGACCCAGGCCTGCTCCGTCTCGCACGAGCACGAATCCGCACACACGGCCCGCCGTCGGAAATTCATCGCCCTCGCCGCAAGCCTGCTATTCGTCATCGGTACTTGCTTCGGAACCTGGCACTACACCCAACGCAACATCTACGCGACCGACATCGGCGAACAACGTTCCATCGTTCTCGAAGACGGCTCCACCGTACAGCTCAACTCCCGCACCCGCCTGCGGGTCAACTACACCGAACACGAACGAAGAGTCCAACTGCTGCAGGGCCAAGCACTCTTCAGTGTCGCCAAAAACCCCCTGCGCCCATTCATCGTTCAAAGCGCCAGCGCAACCGTTCGTGCCGTCGGCACCCAGTTCGACGTATACCGCAAACCGTCCGGCACCATCGTCACCGTCATCGAAGGCAAGGTGGCTGTAGTGCCGAAGTCGAAAGTTGCAGGACTGTCCCGCGCCCCCGAAGGTGAACTAGCCGGCGAGAGGTTGACGGATCGCCCGCAGGACCCGGGAAACGCAGGCTCTGGACCACCGCTGCAGCGAGACAATTCAGCAGCACCGCAAGCCTCGACGCCTTCATCGACACTCGCTCACGAACGTATGCGAAGCACCGGAGAAGGAGCAGCCCGCGTGGCGCAGATCACACGCGAGGTATTTCTCATCGCCGGCCAACACGTAACGATCACACCGATTGCGGTCTCCCTCCCGGAACTTGCCAACGTCGCCGCCGCTACCGCCTGGACTGATCGCAAGCTGATCTTCGACGCCACGCCCTTGGGTGAAGTCTTCGAAGAATTCAACCGCTACAACCGCCGTCAGCTCACAATCAAAGACCACGCGCTAGACGACATCCACATCAGCGGAGAATTCCCCTCGACCGACCCCACCCGAATCGTCGAATTCCTCCGCCAACGCTTCGGCGTGACCCCCAGCAGGAACGGCGGCGCGATCGAATTTACCAACCAGCCCGCGAGCGAGTCCTCCACGGGTTCCCAAAGAAATTTGACGACCAGTTTCCTTTCACTCACGGAATCGCTCTAACACCCATGAAACCGGCGGCAACAACCGTCGTCCCCACGAAAGCGGGGAATGAGTCGATAACTACAGGGGAACTCCTCATGCGCACAACAGTTGCTGCGGCCGTGGCGTGCCTGACGATCATCAGCATCTCACACGCCGCCGATGTCAAAGCATCCATCAAGAAAGAGACCAGCATCCCGGCGCAAGGACTCGCCCCCGCCCTTCGCACGCTCGCGGCCGATCGCGAAATTCACCTGATCTTTGTCTCCGAGGACGTTGCAGGACGCCGCACATCCGGCGCAGTCGGAGACCTCACGCTCGAAGAAGCCCTCCGGCAACTTCTCAACGACACAGAACTGACCTACAAACCCATCGACGACCACACCATCAGCATCCTGCCTCGCGGTTCCGCAGTCATCCCTCTGCGCGGCGCGGAGAAGGATGAGCCGGCACAACGGAACGATGAGGTCAACGCAGAGGTCCGCGGAGCGCAGGCCAGCGCAAGCGACGACTCTTTTTCCGGAACGACAGCGAAAGAATTTCACGACAGCGGGAAGATGGGGGAGATCACGACGCGGGATAAGGTTAGCGCAGGCCGAAGGCCGAGACTCTCCTTCGTCGACAGACGCGGCAGAGAACAAGGCTGCGCTCGAGGAAGTCGTGGTCACGGCTCAACGCACGCAGGAAAATCTCCAGCAGGCCGCGGTCGCCATCACTGCCGTCAGCGGCGAAACGCTGGAACGACAGGGCGTCACCGAGCTGGCGAATCTCGCCGGCATGGCGCCCGCGCTGCAGGTTTCCCGCAATTCCGGCCCCTATACCAGCCTGCGCCTGCGCGGCATCTCGTCCACGGTCGGGAACCAGTTCGGCGACCCGGCCATCGCGGTCAACGTCGATCAGGTCTACCAGGCTCGCGCGGTCGGCGCGTTCGGGCAGTTCTTCGATCTCGCCCGAGTCGAAGTCGTCAAAGGGCCGCAAGGCATTCTCTACGGCCGCAACGCTACCGGTGGCGCCATCAACATCATCACCGCGGCACCCATCCTGGGTGAGTACAGCGGTTACCTGGGCCTCGACCGCGGCAACTACGACCAGCTGATCGTCAACGGCGCGATCAATCTGGGGCTGGCCGACAGTCTGGCTGCCCGTGTGGCTTTCCAGTCGGAACAGCGCGACGGCTTCTTCTCCAACGATTCGAGCGACGCCGACACTCAGGGCGTGCGCGGCCAGCTGCGCTGGGCGGCTTCCGATACGGTGGACCTGATCGTGCGCGCCGACTACACCAAGGACGACAATCATGGCGTCGGCTCCACCGGCTATTGCGCCGGCGCACCGGTGACCGCTCTGCCCTCCTACTCGGGCTGCCCCGCCACCGGCCGTCTCTTCGGCGATCCTTGGACCAGCACGGTCGATCAGCAGCCGCTCATCAACCCCTACTATCCGAACGGTCCGGGCGGCACGCCGGGCCTAGTGGGTGCCTTCGGGCACAACGAATATTACTCGGCCAGCGCGGAGCTGAACTGGCAGGTATTCGGTGGCGTCCTGACGGCCATTCCGGCCTATCACCACGACACGATCGATTACATGTTTGCAAACGGCTTCAACGTTCGTGAACAGGTCGACCATGACCAGTACACCTTTGAAGTGAGATTCGCATCGGATCAGACTCAGTCGATCCGCTACGTCGTTGGGGCTTTTTATTTCGACGATACACAGGATGGTGGCGCTACTTACGACCGGCGCTCCTACCTGACCCCTTTCAGCACGCCGTCGAACGTTGCTCTCGGCGTTCCCGCCGGCACACCATCCAGCAACAATACGATCACCAACCAGGAGCTGCACAACGATGACACCTCCTGGGCTGTGTTCGGCAATCTGACCTGGGCGCTCACCGACACCTTCCGCCTGTCCGCCGGCCTGCGCTACACCACCGAGAAGAAGGAAACCGACAGCCTGTCCGCCATCTACGATGCAGCGGGCTCACGCTCTCCCTACGTGGGGACAACTCGCACCTGGGCCAGCGACGTGCCCGACATTACTCCGGCCGATGCGCGCGCGACCGGCGGCTTCGTGGCCGTGGGCTCGAAGGATTGGGACAACACCAGTTATCGGGTCGGCGCTGAATGGGACTGGCGCGAGGATGCTCTGCTCTATGCGACGGTGGCCACCGGCTTCAAGTCCGGCGGCTTCTTCGGCAACAACCCGGCCGATCCTCTGGGCATCAGCTATGACCCGGAAAAAGTCATCGCCTACACATTGGGGTCGAAGAACGAGTTCATCGACAACCGCCTGCGCGTGAACCTGGAGCTGTTTCAGTATGACTACGACGACCAGCAGGTCGGCAGCATCCTGTTCAACTCGGCGGGTTTGAGGATCGGCGCGACAGTCAACGCCGGTACGTCAACCATCCGGGGCGTGGAGCTGGAAACCGCGTTCCTCCCATGGGAGAACACCCGGCTGAGCGCCGACATTCAATACCTCGACGCCGTTTACGACAGCTTTCTGATTCCCAATGCCTTCCTGGGAGCCTCGGGCAACGCGGCTTCGCGCTGCACGCCGGCGGTCAACAGCCGTTACCCGGGCGCGGCTTTCGCCAACGACTGCTCTGGGCAACAGATGGTCAACGCGCCTGAGTGGACGGTGAACCTCGGAGTGGAGCAGAACTTTCCGCTGGCGAACGGCGGCAGCATCGCCGCCCAGATCGACACCCGCTGGGAAGACGAACGTGAACTCAACACCAGCTACTTCCTCTATTCACGGGTCGAGTCGCAACACCGCAGCAATGCGACGCTGAGCTACAACGCTCCCGAGGACCAGTGGAGCGTGACGGCCTACATCCGCAACATCGAAGACGACGTGACCCTCGATGTGGCGGAGCCGGGGGTGAACCAGTCCGGCATCATCGCGGCCACGCTGCGTCCGCCTCGGCAGTATGGTCTGCGTTTCCGAGTCAACTTCTAATCGACAGCGTCTCGCGGCGGCCGGGGAAGGGTCCGCCGCGGGTTGCCGCAGCAGATGTTGCGTTTGCCCCGGCATTCAGCACCGTCATTCGACCGCGAACCTACGGGGTTCAATTCGAGTACCTAGGACTGCCAGCACAGATACTTGCTCTCCAGGAACTCCTCGATGCCGTAGTTCGATCCTTCACGCCCCAGAGCGCTCTGCTTGACGCCGCCAAAAGGTGCCACTTCATTGGAGATAAGGCCGCAGTTGATGCCCAGCATGCCAGTTTCCAGCGCGGGAGCGACGCGCTCTGGCTGAACATATACGCCGCAAGGCCGAACGGCGTGTCGTTGGCCAACGCGAGCGCTTCGGCTTCCGAGGAAAAGCGGAACAGTGGAGTCACGGGAGAGTGCCGCCGTGCCGGGGGTTCGGGGTTTACGCGTGATTTCATTGACGCATTCGCGCAGACTGGCTCATCTTGTTGCCGCAGGTGCCCCGTGGAAGAGTGGGGGCGATTCGCTCCGACCGTCGTCTGATGAGCGATTCATGCGCGTGGCCAGAAACCACTAACCCCCGGCCCGGTACGCTTCCCCGGCAGGAATGTCATGCGAAAACTAGTCAAGCCTCAGGCCTTCGTGCCGGCGATGATTCTCATGGCCGCCTGGTCGCCGGGCGCCGTGGCGCAAGAGACCGTCTCCCTGAATGTCCATGCTGAAGGCTTGCGCAGTACCAAGGGCCAAGTCATTTTCTGTCTGTGGCGCGAATCCGCAGTTCAGGGCTTTCCGACCTGCGAGAAGGGCAAACCGGCGGCGAAACTGACAGCGCCCGCGACCGATCCAGTCGTGACATTTATGGGGCTGACGCCCGGAAAATATGCCGTGTCCTACGGACAGGACGACGATGGCGATGGTCATCCGCAAGCCAATTTCCTGGGCATTCCCACGTCTGCAGTCGGGCTCAGCAACAATCCCAAAGTGTCGATGAAGCCGCCGAGCTTCAAGTCGGCGGGTCTAGACATCTCTGCCGACACGAGCATCACCATCAAGGCCATCTATCCAGGCAGCTGAGAGCACGACTCTGCTCGGTAGGCCTCGACCGGTTGCTGAGGATTGCTTGCAGATCGGCATCTGATCGACCTTGCGGCGATAGCTCAGCTTGCCAGTTGACCAGCTTACCGAGAGCGTCTGCTCGCTCTGGCCGGGTGCGTGCGTTACGCGAGCACCCTCGTCACCTTCAACACTTCCGGCATCCGGCGCAGATTCTTGATGACCGCGGCCAGATGCTTGCGGTCGCGGACCTGCAGGTCGAAGACCAGCGTGGAGGCGTCGCCGTCGCGCTCATCGACACCGACATGCTCGATGTTGGTGTCGGTGGTGGCGATGTTCGAGGCAATGGCGGCCAGCACGCCCATGCGATTGGTGACATCGATGCGCACTTCGACATTGAACAGGCGATCGACACTCGGCTGCCAGGTGACCGACAACCATTTGTCCGGCTGCTTGCGGTAGTTGCGCAGATTGCCGCAGGCCTCGCGATGGATGACGACGCCGCGGCCGCTCGACAGGTACGCCATGATGGGATCGTTCGGAATCGGAAAGCAGCAACGCGCATAGCTGACGACCATGCCCTCGGTGCCGGCAATCGCCAGCGGACCGGACGAAGGCGTGACTTCCGGTTGCGGCTCGGCATCGCTGGGTAGCAAGCGCCGCGCGACCAGCGGCGCGAGCCGCTCGCCAAGACCAATGCCTTCGAACAATTCCTCCGGTGTTTTCAGCCCCAAGTCGATGGCCGCCGCCTGGATACGCTCTTCCGGAATCTTCTTGAGGGCGAGCGCCAAATCCGCCAGCGCCTGATTCAGCAACCGCTTGCCAAGCTCGACCGCCTCGGAGTGCTTGAGACTCTTCAAATAGTGCCGGATCGACGCGCGCGCCTTCGCAGTCACGACGAAGTTCACCCAGCCGGGATTGGGCGTCGCGCCTTTCGCCGTAATGATCTCCACGGTCTGGCCATTGCGCAGCGGCGTGCGCAAGGGCACAAGGCGCCGATCCACCTTCGCGGCAACACAGTGATTGCCGATGTCGGTATGTACGTCATAGGCAAAATCGACGGCGGTCGCGTTGCGCGGCAGTCGCCGGATCTCACCACGCGGTGTGAATACATAGACTTTGTCAGGGAACAGATCGAGCTTGACGCTCTCCATGAATTCCTCTGAGTTGCCGCCGTGCTGCATCTCCATCAGATTCTGCAGCCACTCGCTGGCTCGATCGCGATACGAATGTCCCTGAGTGTCGCCCGCCTTGTACTGCCAATGCGCAGCGATGCCCGACTCAGCGACGCGATTCATGTCTTCGGTGCGGATCTGCACCTCGATGGGCATGCCGTTCGGGCCGAACAGGGTCGTGTGCAGCGATTGATAGCCGTTCACGCGTGGGATCGCGATGTAGTCCTTGAAACGGCCAGGCATCGGCCGATACAGCCCGTGTACCATGCCCAGCACGCGATAACAGGTGTCGATCGAATCGACGATGATGCGAAAACCGAATACATCGACGATGGACGCGAGCGGCACGCGCTTGCGGCGCATCTTCTGATAGACGCTGTAGAGATGCTTTTCGCGGCCTTCCACCCGCGCGTCGATACCGGCTTTCTTGATGGCGGCGCCGAGATTGTCGGCAATTTTGCCGACGAACTGCTTCTGATTGCCGCGCGCGCGCTTGAGCGCTTTCTCGATGATGCGGTAGCGGCCCGGATACAGGGCCTTGAATCCCAGTTCCTCGAGTTCCGACTTCACCATATTGATGCCGAGGCGATTGGCGATCGGCGCGTAGATCTCGAGGGTTTCGCGGGCGATCGTGCGGCGCTTCGCCGGCGGCATCGAGCCGAGCGTGCGCATGTTGTGCGTGCGATCGGCGAGTTTCACCATGACCACGCGGATATCGCGCACCATGGCGAGCAGCATCTTGCGGAAGGATTCCGCCTGCGCTTCGGCGCGACTGCGAAACTGGATCTGATCGAGCTTGGAGACGCCGTCGACCAGTTCGGCGACTTCGGGGCCGAAGCGTTCGGCAATCTCGTCTTTCGCCGTCGCGGTGTCCTCGATCACATCGTGCAGGATGGCTGCAACAATGGTCTGCGCATCCAGGTGCAGGTCGGCGAGGATATCGGCGACCGCGACCGGATGCGCAATGTAGGGTTCGCCGCTTAAGCGCTTCTGCCCTTCGTGCGCCTGTGCGCCGAACTCATACGCTTCACGGACTCGATCGACCTGCGCCGGCGGCAGGTAGGATTCCAGCTTGTTGAGCAGCTGGGTGACCCCGATAGAGCGTCTTCCGGTTGGCAACCAACTCAGCAGCGAAGACGCATAGTCCATATCGAAACGAGCAGTTGTCGTCGACTAGTCACCCAGGCCCAGATGCGGTGCGCGCAGTTCGCCGGACATTTCCGGCTCGGGCAGGATGTCCTGTGTCGGGCGGTCGACTTCCTCAAGAATTTCCGCGCCGATATGGCCGGCGGCAATTTCGCGCAGGGCGACGACCGTCATCTTGTCGTTCTCCCAGTCGACCGTGGCCTCGGCGCCATTCGCCAGCTTACGGGCGCGTTTGGACGCAACCATGACTAGTTGGAAAAGGTTCGGCACATTTTGCAGGCAATCTTCGACGGTAATACGGGCCATGGAATCCTCAGCAACACAATCTGTGGACAAAAAAGGATGTACCCAGTATAGCGCGCGCCGGCCCGAATTCCCGGTTTCTGCCGCAATCGAGTCGACCGGCCAGCCATTGATCCGCCCCATTGATCTGCCAGGTCGCGAAATGGATCACGAATGCCCGCCGGCCACGCGGCAGCACGGGCGCGGCCTAGCTACGCACGGAAGCTCTGCCCAGTAGGCCATTATTTCCGTTACCATTGCGCCCCCCGTTGGCACCGTACCCGATCCAAGTCGGCCAACGTTATTTGCGGAGATCTCTGGCATGAAGTTTCGACCGACCCTCCTGGCGCTCGGCCTCGGCGTCCTTGCGACTGCGACTAGCCTGACGGCAAGTGCCGATAGTGATGTGGCGAGGGGCAAGGTGCTCGCTTACACCTGCATGGGTTGCCACGGTGTGCCGAACTACAGGAATGCTTATCCAGCCTACAGCGTCCCGCGCCTCGGCGGCCAACATGCCAAGTATCTGGAGATTGCCCTGAAGCAATATGCCGGCGGCGAACGGGGCCATGCCACGATGCATGCACACGCGTCGTCGATGAACGATCAGGACCGTGTCGACATTGCAGCCTACCTACATGGCGCGCCGTTGCCGGTCAGCAAGGAAACCGTCGGGTCGCCGCCGCCTGCGACGCAGGTCTGCGCCGGTTGTCATGGCGCCGACGGCGCCAAGACCATCATGGAGGACTATCCGATTCTCGCAGGCCAGAAGGCTGACTACATCGTACAGGCACTCAAGGACTACAAGAGCGGCAAGCGCAAGAATCCCGTGATGGCCGGCATCATGCCCGGTGTGGATGAAAAGGAGTTCCCGGCAATCGCGCAGTTCTTCTCGCAACAGAACGGCCTGTGCGGCAACGACCTGATTGCCAAGCAAGGCAAGTGCCGCTGATTCCGTCGCCGTCCGGTCGCGCTCCGGCGGCCGACCTCTGCCAGCGTCGACGACTCGTGCTGGCAGCAGCGCAAATTGGATTGCATCCTCATCCAGTCATTCGATTCATTCCCTGAAGCATCTTCATTGCCGTGTCCCCGTGATCCCCGCTGCAATTCCAGGCCGACATGACCCAAGAGATTCTCATGGCAGGTGCGGCGCAGTTCGGCCTGACGCTGTCGTCGGTTCAGGCCACGCAGATGCTGCGGCTGCTCGACGAGCTCGACGACTGGAATCAGCGGATCAACCTGACGGCGATTCGCGAGCGGTCGCAGCAAGTGACCAAGCACCTGCTGGACAGCCTGTCGGTGCAGCCCTTTCTGCAGGGCTCACGCGTTATCGACATCGGCACCGGTGCCGGTTTTCCTGGCATTCCGCTCGCGATCGCGAATCCCGAGCGCGAATTTACCTTGCTCGACTCCACCGCGAAAAAGCTGAAGTTCGTCGAACATGTCGCGCAATTGCTGCGACTGACCAACATCACGACCGTACACGCTCGTGCCGAAAGCTTTTCGACACCCTGGCGGTTCGACGTGGTTACCTCGCGCGCAGTCGGAGCGATCGGCCGTTTCGTTGAGTGGTCCGGCCATCTATGTGTCGGCGGTGGGCGACTACTGGCAATGAAAGGGCGCGAGCCTCAGGCTGAGCTCAGCGCGCTTCCCAGCGGCTGGAAACTCGTGGCAATGCACAGGGTGATGGTGCCGGGGCTGGATGAGGAACGGCACATCGTCGAGATTTGTCGATCGCACGATCGAATATAGTGTGAAACGCGGCCAGGCGAATGCGCGACAGGCGACGGCCAGAGTGATTCAATATGAATGCTGGCGAGTTTCGGGTAGGAAGTTGATGATGGCGTGGTCTCCCCTTTTTTCTGGCTGTCGCCTGCAGCCTGTCGCCCGTAGCCCGTAGCCCAGGAAGATATGCACCGCATTCTCGCTGTGACCAATCAGAAAGGCGGCGTCGGCAAGACGACGACCAGCGTCAATCTGGCGGCGTCGCTGGCGGCGACGAAGCGTCGCGTGCTGTTGATCGACATCGATTCGCAAGGCAACGCCACCATGGGTTGCGGTATCGACAAGCGCACGGTGCAACACACCACGACGGATGTGTTGCTGGGCGACTGCGATGCGGCTGCATCGTTCGTGCTCGTGGAGAGCGCGAACTTCATGCTGATGCCGGGTAATCAGGATCTGGTGGCTGCCGAAGTGGAACTCATGGGCAAGCCCGGTTGCGAATTTCGGCTTCGTGAGGCGCTGCATCCGGTGCGCGATAAGTTCGATGTCGTCTTGATCGACTGCCCGCCGGCCTTGAATATGCTGACGGTGAATGCGCTGGTGGCATCGGACGGCGCGCTGATCCCGATGCAGTGTGAATATTATGCACTGGAAGGGTTGACCGCCCTGATCAACACGATCGAGCAGATCAAGGCAGGGCCGAATCCGCAACTGGAAATCGAAGGTATCCTGCGCACCATGTACGATCCGCGCAATAACCTGGCAAATGAAGTGTCCGCCCAGCTGATTCAGCATTTTGAGGACAAGGTGTTTCGCACCATTATTCCGCGCAATGTGCGCCTGGCCGAGGCGCCCAGCCATGGCAAGGCGGCGCTGCATTACGATCGGGAATCGCGCGGCGCGCTGGCGTATCTTGCGCTGGCGGGCGAAATGATCCGACGCGAGGAAGGGGACTACGAACTCGCGCCGGCCGCCAATGCCGCAGGCGGCTGAACGACCTAGTTGCCAGCCGGCTGGTTGTAGCTGCCGATGCGGCTGCAACGGTTGACCTCGTTACGAGCCGGACGAACCGGAAACTGTTACCGCCTTGCACATTGAGCATCGGCCTTAGTGTGTTCGGTGCTTTGCTTTACTAACATCTGTCGCGGAATTTTCTGTCCAGCCATCATGTCGACAAAACGACCCAGCCTCGGACGCGGATTGGGAGCACTGCTCGGACAGCCGGTTGCGGTCGAGCAACCCGTGGCGGCGCCGGTCGCGCGACCCGATGAGGACCTGCTGAAGCTGCCGGTCGATCTGCTGCAGCGTGGGAAGTACCAGCCGCGTATCGACATGCGCACGGAAAGCCTGCAGGAGCTGGCCGACTCCATTCGCGCGCAGGGCATTATTCAACCGATCGTCGTGCGCTTGCTGGAAGACGGGCCAAACGAGGGCCAACCGCGTCGTTATGAAATCATCGCTGGCGAACGTCGCTGGCGTGCCGCCCAACTCGCCGGGCTGCACGAGATCCCCGCGCTGGTGCGTCGCGTGGACGATGAAGCCGCCGTGGCCATGGCGCTCATCGAAAACATTCAGCGCGAAAATCTCAACCCGTTGGAAGAAGCGCGCGCGTTGGAGCGGCTCATTGGCGAATTTGCCATGACACATGCGACCGCAGCCGAAGCCGTCGGGCGCTCGCGCGCTGCGGTGTCGAATCTGCTGCGGCTGCTGGAGCTGGCAGATGAGGTGAAAACACTGGTGGAGCATCGCGAGATCGAGATGGGGCATGCGCGCGCCCTGCTCGGCCTGACATCAAAGCGCCAGCAAGTGGAGGTCGGCGCGCTCGTCGCCAAGAAAAAGCTGTCGGTACGCGAGACCGAAGCGCTGGTGCGGCGCATGCAGTCACCGCCCGCGCCGGTGGACGAAGTGGCGCGGCGCCCCGATCCGAACATTCGCCAACTCGAGAGCGATCTGAGCGACAAGCTGGGCGCCAAGGTGCAGGTCCAGCACGCCACTTCCGGCAAGGGGAAGCTCGTGATCAACTATCACACGCTGGAAGAACTCGACGGCATTCTCGAGCACATTCACTAGAGCGACACGGCAGTGAACATCAGGACGATGAGGTCTGCCATGGATGCGGACGGAGCATGGATCAGGTGCCGGAACTGAACGCGACGTTCTTTGGCCAAGTTTGTCGCCGTCTCTGCGTCCTGTTCGCACTGTATACGGTGTGCAGCACGGGTGTGGTCCGCGCTGACATTGTCGTTGATGGATTGATCGACGAAGCTGAGTGGCAGGCTGCCGTCAGCTGTCCGGAGTGGCGGCGCACACTACCGTTTGCACTCGATACACCCCGCTACCGCAACGAAGTGCGTGTGATAGCGACGCCGCAGGGACTGGCGGCAGCCTTCACGATCGATCAGCCTGCCGGCGAGCGTCGCATGAAACCGCGTACGCCGCGCGATTCGGAAACGCTCACCGGCGATTCGGTCAGTCTGATGCTGGATTTCGATGCGACCGGCCAGATTGCCTATGAATTTTCGGTCGGTCTCGGCGGCGGTGTTCGCGATGGCCTGATCACCAATCAGAACGAATTCGATCGCGACTGGGATGGTGTATGGCAGCACGCCGTGCGCGAAACGGACGATCAATGGTTCGTCGAGATGCTCATTCCGTGGTCGACCGTCAGCATGCGTCGTTCGCCTGAGGCGCAGCGCACGATCGGGATGTACGCGTCACGCTACTTGTTTGAGCGCAATGAACGCTATGCATGTCCCGGGCTGGATCCTGAATCGGCTGTCTTCCTGTCGGACTTTCAGCGTATCGAGATCTCGCAGCACGCGGCTGATGCCAGTCTCGATTTCGTGCCCTATGCATCGCTGATCTCCGACCAGATTTCCGACAGCAACCAGTTCAAGGTCGGGGCGGACATCAACTGGCGACCTTCGCCAAACCTGTCGCTGGCAGCGGCCCTGAATCCTGATTTCGGGCAGGTGGAAAGCGATGAACTGGTCGTGGACTTCTCGGCTATTGAAACCGTCTACACCGACAAACGCCCGTTTTTCACCGAGAACCAAGGACTGTTCGATCTGCGTACGCCGGCCAACGGTCAACTTATCTATACCCGCCGCATCGGCGCTGCACGCGACGGTGCCACCACCGGTTCTTCGGACATCGATGCCGCCATCAAGCTGACCGGCAGCACTGGCTCGCTGGCGTACGGCGCATTCGTTGCACAGGAGAATGATTTCGATCGCGATGCAGGAAGGCGCTTCGCTGCCACGCGCCTGCTGCTGCCTTTCGAGCGCGTGAGAGTTGGGCACCTGGCGACCTGGACCGAACGGCCGCAGCTCGCGCGCGATGCCTTGGTCAATTCCCTGGATTTCGAGATCACGCCCAGTGAGTGGTGGCGGCTGGCAGGTCAGGTGGTGCGCTCGGACATCGATGTAGAGAACACGCGAACCGATGGCTACGAAGGTTGGTTACAGGCGGATTTCAATCGCACCGCGCCGCTCACCCACTCACTGAAACTGCTGCATATCGATCGGCGGTTCGACATGAACGACATGGGTTACATGGAGCGCAGCTCGCTGCAGCAGGCCGAGTGGGAGACGTTTCGGCGCGTGGCAGCAGCCAGCAATACCAGCCGGGTAAGTGGCGAGACTCAACGCCTGCACCTGCAGTATCGCGAGAATCTCGACGGCGAGCGCTTGCAATCGCGCGTGCTCATGTCGCGCGATGTACAGTATCGCAGCGCGTGGCGCGCGTTCGAAGAGGTGCGCTATATCCCTTCCGGCGTGGACGATGTGATCTCGCGCGGTCACGGATCGGTGCGTCTGGACCAGCGGATCGGTGCCTATGCCGATTTGAACTCGCCACGATTCGGCGACTGGGTCTACATCCTGGGCGGCTATCTGTTCCAGCAAGGCGTGCGGGACTACGCTGCCTGGGTGTTTGCCACCGCAGCCTGGTATCCGCATGAGAACCTGACTTTGCGCCTGACGCTGCAACCGCAGTGGAGCGATGACTGGCTACTGTGGGAAAACGACAACCGCTTTGCCACGTACCGGGCGCGGCGACTGGACTTCGATTTTCGGCTCGACTGGATTCCCGTGCCCCGTCATGAGCTGCGCGTCAAATGGCAATGGATCGGCATCGACGCCGAGACTCGCCAAGTCTACCGTACCAACGCGCGGGGCGATTTGCTGCCGGTCGCCGAGCCCATACCGACGTTTACGGCTAGCAATCTCGGGTTGCAGATTCGCTATCGTTTCGAGATGGGTCCGCAGTCGGAGCTGTTCGTCGTCTACGGCCGGGGCGGCATGGCATTGCGGCTAGACGATGATCGCGGCGTCGACGGGCTGTTTACGGACATGTCCGAGGTCCGCGACGCGGATCAGTTTCTGATCAAGATCCGTCACCGGCTTTAGCTAGCAGTGTCCCGCCCCTGCTTTTTTGGGTCTTCGGTCCGTAGTCTGGCCGGATACCCGCCCCTTGTTCTGTTCAACAACGTAGTTTCGATTTGAAGCACTGCAAAACGCTGCGTATAATGCGCCGCCCTCACGGCCGGGCGCTGATTTTCAGCTGGAATTCGTAGGTTTTTAATGCGATATGTCGCCAAGGAGTGACCCAGCGCGCACCGGCAAACGGCGAGTGCTGCGGTACGTATCGCTCCAGCTGGCATGTGCCGCGACTGCCGCGCTCGCGGCATTCGGGTTGGGCGGCTGGAACGCGGCAAGGTCGGCATTGGCCGGTGGGGTCATCATTGCCTGCGGCACGGCGGTGTTCGGCTGGCTGTTGTTTGCGGAGCGCGTAACGACTACGTCGGGTGTCACCCGGGTGCTATACGCGGGTGAATTGCTGAAATGGCTGTGGGTTGGGGTCGCGTTTTGGTTGGCATTTGCGTTCGGGAGTTTCAGCGCATTGCCGCTGTTGGCTGGTGCGATCGTCGCACAGATCGGCTTCTGGATTGGCGTCGGAATAATAAGGTGAGGTCGATCTGATGGCTGCTGCTGAGCATGAAGCCGCGAATGCGAGCGAATACATCAATCACCATCTGAAGTTCCTGACCACCAAGGTCGGTGACGGTGGTTTCTGGACGCTCAACGTCGATACGATTTTCTTCAAGCTGCTGC
The DNA here is from genome assembly GCA_020029545.1 of Gammaproteobacteria bacterium. GTDB lineage: Bacteria > Pseudomonadota > Gammaproteobacteria > Steroidobacterales > Steroidobacteraceae > Steroidobacter. The sequence goes on along the minus strand of JAIBJL010000024.1, from coordinate 20,745 downwards.
TCGCGTCGCTGTTCCTGTTCATCATCCTCAAAGTCGCCCGCAATGCATCCTCGGGCGTCCCCGGCAAGCTGCAGACCTTCATCGAGATGATCGTCGAGTTCGTCGACGGCTCGGTCAAAGATTCATTCCATGCCCACAGCAAGCTGGTTGCGCCGCTGGCGCTGACCATTTTTTGTCTGGTCTTCCTGATGAATTTCATGGACATGTTCCCGGTGGACCTGTTGCCCTGGGCAGCCAGTCATGCGGGCGTTCACTATCTGCGTGTGGTGCCGACGGCCGATCTGAATACGACGCTCGGCATGGCGCTGTGCGTGTTCATGCTGATCCAGTACTACGGCATCAAGCACAAGGGCATTGGGCTCTTCGTTGCTGAAATATTTACCGCGCCATTTCACGCTCATGGCCCAATTGCCAAAATCCTGCTCGCGCCTGCCAATTTTCTGTTGCGCATCATCGAAGAGGTCGTGCGGCCGGTATCGCTGTCGCTGCGTCTGTTCGGCAACATGTATGCTGGCGAGCTGATTTTCATTTTGATTGCGACGATGACGCTCGGTTCTTCGCTGGCCAGCGCGGGAACCTGGGCGATGATGCCGATGCAGTTCATCTCGGGCTTCATCTGGACGGCATTCCACGTCCTGGTCATCACATTGCAAGCCTTCATTTTCATGATGCTGACCATCGTGTATTTCAGCGGCGCAGTGCAGAAGCACTAAAGTCGCATGCATTGAGTCGTTTGATTTACCGCCACTGTTACTTTTAGCCACGTACTTGCACGGAGACCCGTATGGAAAATATCACCCTGACTGCCAATGTGATGGGCATGTCGGTCATCGCCGCCGCTCTGCTGATTGGTCTGGGCGCTCTGGGTACCGCCATCGGCTTCGCGCTGCTGGGCGGCAAATTCCTGGAAGGCTCCGCTCGTCAGCCTGAACTCATGCCGATGCTGCGCACGAACATGTTCGTGATTGCCGGTTTGCTCGACGCGATCCCGATGATCGGCGTCGCGATCGCGCTGCTGCTGATTTTCGCCAATCCGTTCCTTGCCACCCTCGCTGGCGGCTGAGCGAACGCATCGCACGACCTCATAGATCCGGAGCGCAGGCATGCTTCCCAATCTCACGCTGATCATCCAGATCGTGGCTTTCATGGCCGTCGCCTGGCTGGTGATGCGCTATGGCTGGCCGCCGATCCTGGCGGCCATCGAAGAACGACAGAAAAAGATCGCTCAGGGTCTGGCCGCCAGCGAGCGTGGCGAGAAGGAGCTCGCGGCAGCAAAGACCGCTGCGAATGACATCGTCAAGGAAGCGCGCGGGCAGGCCACCAAGATCGTCGATCAAGCCAATCGCCATTCGAACGAGCTGGTCGAAGAAGCGCGCGGCAATGCCGTGGTCGAAGGTCAGCGGCTGATCGCCGACGCCCGACAGGAAGTGGCTCTGGAATCGACACGCGCGCGTGAGCAACTGCGTCGCGAAGCCGCATCGCTCGCAGTCGCTGCCGCCTCCAAGCTGTTGGGCCGTGAAGTCGATGCGCGGACGCATGCGGATCTGCTCAACAACCTCGCCAACGAGATCGAACGGGGCTAGGGCGAACTCATGGCAGAGAACATCACGATCGCCCGACCCTATGCCCGCGCCGCGTTTGCCTATGCAAACGAGCACAAGGTGCTGGCACGCTGGTCGGAGCTGCTGGCTGCCGCTGCCGCCTTGGTTCAGCACCCGAAAGTGGCGGGTCTGCTGACCAGTCCGAAAGTGACTGCACAGGAGCTGACCTCGCTGATTGGCGATGCCATTGGCGTGGGTGAAGACCCGAATGGCAGGAACTTCTTTGCGACGCTGGCGGAGAACCGCCGCCTGCGGGTGCTGCCGGAAATCGCTTCCCTGTATGAAGTGCTGCGCGCTGATGTGGAGAACGTGGTCGACGTGCAGGTCACTTCGGCGGTGGCATTGGATGAAAGCCAGCGTCTGCGTCTGTCATCGGCATTGAAGAAGCGCATGAAGCGCGATGTACGGCTGCATTGCGACATCGATGCCTCGCTGGTTGGCGGCGCGATTGTCCGGTCTGGCGATCTCATTATCGACGGCTCGCTCAAGGGACGGCTGGAACGGCTGTCGGCCGAGTTGGCACACTGAAAATACTGGTGACGCTTACGTCGCCCAACGGAAACGTCAGAGTCGCGGATGAACTCATCCGCTTCTCTAAAGAGGTAGCGGGAAATGTCCATCAAGGCATCGGAAATCAGCGATCTGATCAAGGCGCGCATCGAGAAGTTCTCGAGTGCGACTGACGACCGCAATGTCGGCACGGTTGTGACGGTCACCGACGGTATCGTGCGCGTGCACGGTCTCGCCGACGTGAAATACGGCGAAATGCTGGAGTTTCCCGGCGGCAGCTTCGGTTTGGCGCTGAATCTCGAGCAGGATTCGGTCGGTGCCGTGGTGCTGGGCGAATACAAGCACATCGTCGAAGGCAACACCGTCAAGACGACCGGGCGCATTCTCGAAGTGCCCGTGGGCGAAGCACTGCTCGGTCGCGTCGTGGATGGCCTCGGCAATCCGATCGACGGCAAGGGTCCGATCAAGGCGGTACGCAATGCGCCGATCGAGCGCGTAGCCCCCGGCGTGTTGCATCGTAAGTCAGTCAGCCAGCCGGTGCAGACCGGTTACAAGGCCATCGACTCCATGGTGCCGATTGGCCGCGGTCAGCGCGAACTCATCATCGGCGATCGCCAGACCGGCAAGACGGCGCTCGCGATCGATACCATCATCAATCAGAAGTCCAGCGGCATCAAATGTGTTTACGTTGCGATCGGCCAGAAGCAGTCGTCGATTGCCAACGTCGTGCGCAAGCTCGAAGAACACGATGCGCTGAAGCACACGATTATCGTGGCGGCGTCGGCTTCGACACCGGCAGCCATGCAGTACCTCGCGCCGTACTCAGGTTGCGCGATGGGCGAGTACTTCATGGATCAGGGTGAAGATGCGCTGATCATTTATGACGACTTGACCAAACAGGCTTGGGCGTATCGCCAGATCTCGCTGTTGCTGCGTCGTCCTCCGGGCCGCGAAGCCTATCCCGGCGACGTGTTCTATCTGCACTCTCGTCTGCTCGAGCGCGCGGCTCGCGTGAGCGAAGACTACGTCGAGAAGAAGACCGGCGGCCGCGTAAAGGGCAAGACGGGCTCGCTTACCGGATTGCCGGTCATCGAGACCCAGGCCGGCGACGTGACGGCATTCGTGCCGACGAACGTGATTTCGATCACCGATGGTCAGATCTTCCTGGAAGGCGACTTGTTCAATGCGGGTCAGCGTCCGGCGATGAACGCCGGCGTTTCGGTGTCGCGCGTCGGTGGCGCCGCCCAGACCGGCATCATCAAGAAGCTTGGCGGCGGTATTCGTCTGGCACTCGCACAGTATCGCGAGCTGGCGGCCTTCTCGCAGTTCGCCTCGGATCTCGACGAAGCGACTCGCCGCCAGCTGGAGCGTGGCCAGCGTACTACGGAACTGATGAAGCAGAAGCAGTTCGCACCGATGTCGGTGGCCGAAATGGCGCTGTCGATTTACGCCGTCAACAACGGCTTCATGGACAAGGTCGAGCGCAAGAAGATCGGCGACTTCGAAGCGGCGCTGCAGTCCTTCGCGAAGACGAACTACAAGCAGTTGATGGACGGCATCGAAGCCAAGCCGGAGCTGTCGAAGGACGTCGAAGCGGGTCTGAAAAAGCTCTGCGAAGAGTTCGTCGCGACGGGAACGTACTGATTGGGCGACGCGCTACAGGCGACGGGCTACGGTCAGAAAAAGACTGCAGCTCGAAGCAGTGGACGTTGCGGACTAACGATTCGAGGAGGGGCTTAAAGGCGCAAGCAAAAGGCAATTCCGGATCACCGCGTAGCGGTATCTGGCTGTAGCCCGTAGCCCGTAGCCCGTAGCCAGCGAAGCTCATGCCCGGCGTAAAAGAAATCCGCGTCAAGATTGCGAGCTTCAAAAGCACGCAGAAGATTACCAAGGCCATGGAAATGGTGGCCGCGAGCAAGATGCGCAAGGCGCAGGAACGCATGCGCGCTTCGCGACCGTACGCCGAAAGGATTCGTCGCGTCATCGGACATCTGCGCCTCGCCAATCCGGAATACAAGCATCCGTTCATGCTCGAACGTGAGGCGAAGTCGGTGGGGTTCATCATCATCACCACCGATCGCGGTCTGGCCGGCGGACTCAACGTCAACCTGTTCAAGGCCACACTGGCCGCGATGCGCGACTGGCAGAAGCAAGGCGCGACCGTATCGCTGTGTCTGATCGGTTCGAAGGGTGTGCAGTTCTTCCGCCGCCTGAGCAATGTCCAGACCGTCGCGACCGTGACCCACCTCGGTGATCGTCCGCATGTTGCGGACCTGATCGGCACCGTGAAGGTGATGCTGGATCAGTACCAGGAAGGCAAGCTCGACCGGTTGTTCCTGGTGAACAATGTCTTCGTGAATACGATGTCGCAGCGCCCGACGATCAGTCAGCTGCTGCCCGTGATCACCGAAGATGAAAGCCAGCTGCAGAAGCACTGGGACTATATCTATGAACCGTCCGCAGCCGAACTGCTCGAAGGCATGCTGATGCGGTACATCGAAAGCCAGGTGTACCAGGGCGCCGTGGAGAACGTCGCCAGCGAAATGGCGGCCCGCATGGTGGCGATGAAGAGCGCAACCGACAATGCCGGCAAGCTCATCGAGGAGTTGCAGTTGATCTACAACAAGGCACGTCAGGCGGCGATCACGAAAGAGATCAGCGAGATCGTCGGCGGAGCGGCGGCGGTCTAGCAAACGGTAAACAGGCGGCGGGCTACAGGCCACAGCCAGATCGGAACTTGATAAGAGTCATTTTTTTCGAAATTGAAATCACGGACCCACGTGACGTGTTCTGGCTGTTGCCTGTAGCCCGTCGCCTGTAGCCCGCGAGAGGAACGAGCAAATGTCTAGCGGCAAGATTGTGCAGATCATCGGCGCGGTCATCGACGTGGAATTTCCGCGCGATCAGATTCCGAAAGTCTACGAGGCGCTGAAGCTCGAAGAGAACGGACTGACGCTCGAAGTGCAGCAGCAGCTCGGTGACGGTGTCGTGCGAACGATCGCCATGGGCGTGTCCGAGGGCTTGCGTCGCGGTCTCGCGGTGAAGGCCACCGGCAAGCCGATCTCGGTCCCCGTGGGCAAAGGCACACTGGGTCGGATCATGGACGTGCTCGGCGATCCGCAGGATGAGCGCGGCCCGGTTGAAGCCACGACCTACTGGCCGATTCACCGTCCTGCCCCATCGTATGACGAACAGGCAGGCGGCCAGGATCTGCTCGAGACCGGGATCAAGGTCATCGATCTGCTGGTACCGTTTGCGAAAGGCGGCAAGATCGGCCTGTTCGGCGGTGCCGGCGTCGGCAAGACCGTCACCATGCTGGAGCTGATCAACAACATCGCGAAAGCACACTCGGGGTTGTCCGTGTTCGCTGGCGTCGGTGAGCGCACCCGTGAAGGTAACGACTTCTATCACGAGATGTCCGAGTCGGGCGTCATCAACCTGAAGAACCTGTCCGAGTCGAAAGTGGCGATGGTGTACGGTCAGATGAACGAGCCGCCGGGCAACCGCCTCCGCGTCGCACTGACCGGCCTGACCATGGCCGAGTACTTCCGCGATGAGAAAACCGAGTCCGGCAAAGGCCGCGACGTGCTGCTTTTTATCGACAACATCTACCGCTACACGCTGGCCGGCACCGAGGTGTCCGCGCTGCTCGGCCGTATGCCGTCGGCCGTGGGTTACCAGCCGACGCTCGCCGAAGAAATGGGCGTGCTGCAGGAACGCATCACTTCGACGAAGAACGGCTCGATTACCTCGATTCAGGCGGTGTACGTGCCTGCCGACGATTTGACCGATCCATCGCCGGCAACCACATTCGCTCATCTCGATGCCACCGTCGTGCTCGATCGCCAGATCGCCTCGCTGGGTATCTTCCCGGCGGTGAATCCGCTGGACTCCACCAGCCGCCAGCTCGATCCGCTGGTCGTGGGCGAAGAACACTACAACGTTGCCCGCGGCGTGCAGGCGGTGTTGCAGCGTTACAAGGAACTTCAGGACATCATCGCGATTCTCGGCATGGACGAACTGTCGGAAGACGATAAGCTCACTGTGTCGCGCGCGCGCAAGATCCGCAACTTCCTGTCGCAGCCGTTCGACGTCGCGACAGTGTTCACGGGTAATCCCGGCAAGTACGTGTCACTGAAGGATTCGGTGCGCAGCTTCAAGGCAATCCTGGATGGCCAGTACGACTCGCTGCCGGAGCAGGCGTTCTACATGGTTGGCGGCATCGAAGAAGCGGCCGAAAAGGCCAAGACGCTGCAGTAAGAGCAGAGTGAGTGGCGAGTCGTGAGTCGTGAATAGTCAGACTCCAATCTTGCCACTCACCACTCACCACTCACCACTCACGCGAAGCAGCTATGGCCACCTTACACGTCGATATCGTCAGCGCCGAAGGCGAAATCTTTTCGGGCGAGGCCTCGATGGTGTTCGCGCCGGCTGCCATGGGCGAAATTGGTATCGCGCCGCGTCACGCGCCCTTGCTGACCACCCTGAAGGCCGGCGAAGTTCGTGTGCAAGCGCCAGGCAAGGAAGAGCAATTCTTTTTTGTCTCCGGCGGTGCACTCGAAATTCAGCCGCACCTGGTCACCGTGCTGGCCGACACCGCGCTGCGTGCGAAGGATCTGGATGAAGCTGCCGCGTTGCAGGCCAAGCAGCGCGCCGAAGAGGCACTCAAAAACCGCGCCGGCACGGTCGAGGCAGCGGAATTGCAGGCACAGCTCGCCCAAGCCGTGGCACAGATCCGCGCCATCGAAAAGCTGCGAAAGCTGAAGAGCTGAGACTCCGGGCTGCCCCCAGCCGGACGGGTTAGCCAGAGAAGCAAGGCGCCCTCGCGGCGCCTTTTTCTATGGGTTGGACTGAGCTTGATGCGGTGTCGCCTCCAGGAATTGCCGTGCTTTGAGGCTACGGCGTTGTCGCTGCTCCATTCTGGCTGTAGCCTGTAGCCTGTCCGCGGGGGATTTCCGCAAGGACTCCCGCTTCCTCCTTTTGGTCATCCCCTGGGGATTTCCGCAGGGCCCCGCTGCCCTTTGGTCATAGCCCGTCAATCTGTTGCCATCGAAGCTCTATGCCCCTTTCCATCGTGATTCTCGCTGCCGGCCAGGGCAAGCGAATGAAGTCGGATCTGCCCAAAGTGCTGCAGCCGCTCGCCGGGCAGCCCATCCTCGGTCACGTGATCGAAACCGCAAAGGCGCTCCATGCCGACGGCATTCACGTCGTGTACGGCCACGGCGGCGAACAGGTCCGGACATGCATGGCGCAACAACCGGTGCAATGGGCATTGCAGGCGCAACAGCTAGGCACCGGGCATGCAGTCGCGCAGGCAATGCCGGCGATTCCCGACGATCATCAAGTACTGATTCTGTTTGGCGATGTGCCCTTGGTGCGCAAGGCAACCCTGGAAGCGTTGCTGCGCGAAAGCAATGACCGCGCCATCAGCGTACTGACGGTCATTGCTTCCGATCCGACTGGCTACGGCCGCATCGTTCGCGATGGCGCCGGCAACGTCGTGCGTATCGTCGAGCAGAAGGATGCGAACACCAAAGAGCGAGCCATCAATGAGATCAATACCGGCCTGCTGACAGTCCCGGCAAAGTCCTTGCGCGGATGGCTCGCCGCGTTGAAGAACGACAACGCGCAGGGTGAGTATTACCTCACCGATGTCATAGTCATGGCGGTGCGCGAGGGGCTGAAAGTGAACGCGGTCGTCGCCCCCGCAGAAACCGAAGTACTGGGCGTCAACGATAAGATTCAACTGGCCTTTCTCGAAGCCGCCCTCGTGGAGGTCGGTCGCGATGTATTCATCGATGTCAATGTCGTCATGGTGGGCAAGGTATTTCTCGGTGACCGGGTCCGCATTGGTCCGAACTGCTACCTGAAGGATTGCCGCATCGATGCGGACACCGAAGTCCATCCGAATTGCGTGATCGATCAGGCTGAGGTCGGCCCTCGCAATGTGATCGGCCCGTTTGCCCGGCTGCGGCCTGACAGCGTGCTGCACGAGGACGTGCACATTGGCAACTTCGTCGAAGTCAAAAAAAGCGAAATCGGCGCGGGCAGCAAGGCCAATCACCTGACGTATCTGGGGGATGCGACCGTCGGCAGAAAGGTCAATGTCGGTGCTGGCACGATCACGGTCAACTATGACGGCGCGAACAAGTGGCGCACTGAGATCGGCGACAACGCCTTCGTCGGTTCCGGTTCGATGCTGATCGCGCCAGTGAAAATCGGTTCCGGTGCGAATACTGGGGCGGGGTCGACCATCACGCAGGACGCCCCCGAGGGCAAATTGACCTTGGCTCGCGCGCGCCAGGTCACTATCGAGGGGTGGCAACGTCCGCAAAAGAAACGCAGTTAAACCGCTGCTCTGCGGCCAGGTGCTCGCAACGTTTGCATGCTGCTGGCTGTTGGATTTCGTGGCGTTGCCAGGAACTCGCTGACGACGAAATGTGAGCCAGGCCAGTTTATGGATGATACGGTCCGCTAGAATCTGAATTTGGTCCCATCGGGCTTTGACCTCAAGGATCTGTCTGCCATGTGTGGAATCGTCGGTGCAATCGCTGAACGTGATGTCGTTCCTATTCTGATCGAAGGCTTGCGACGGCTGGAATATCGTGGCTACGACTCGGCGGGCGTGGCGGTGCTCGGTCCCAACGGTCATCTCAGCCGGCTGCGTGCAGTCGGCAAGGTTCGCAAACTGCAGGACTCGCTGGAAGAAACACCGACCGAGGGCAAGCTCGGCATCGCGCACACGCGCTGGGCTACTCATGGCGTGCCATCGGAGCGTAATGCGCATCCGCACATCTCGCGTGACGGCCTCGCCATCGTCCACAACGGTATCATCGAAAATCACGACGAACTGCGCGATGAACTGATACGCCTCGGCTATGTATTTACTTCCGAGACCGACACGGAAGTGATCGTGCATCGCATTCACTTCCACAAGCAGAAGCTGAATGACATTTTCCGTTCGGTGCGTGCCACGGTTGCCGAACTCGAAGGCGCGTACGCGCTGGCCATCGTGTCCGAAGACAATCCGGATAGCATCATCGTCGCTCGTGCCGGCTGTCCGGTCGTGATCGGCATCGGGCAAGGAGAAAATTTCGTAGCATCGGATGTCGCGGCGTTGTTACCCGTCACGCGAAATTTCATTTTCCTGGAAGAGGGCGATGTTGCGGAGTTGCGGCGCGACGGCGTGCGCGTTATCGATGCCGAAGGCAACAGCGCGCAGCGGCCGGTACGCATCAGTTCGCTGTCGGCGGATGCCGCCGAGAAAGGCGAGTTTGCCCATTTCATGCTCAAAGAGATTTTCGAGCAGCCGCGCGCCATTGCGCAAACGCTCGAAGAGCGCGTCGCCGGCGGCAAGCTGCTCGAAGCCGCATTCGGTCCGCTGGCCTCGGAAATCTTCAGCCGGACCGAAGCTGTGCAGATCGTGGCTTGTGGAACCAGCTTCCACGCCGGCGCCGTGGCCAAGTACTACATCGAACAGATTGCACGACTACCCTGCTGGGTCGAAATTGCCAGCGAGTATCGCTACCGCAGTCCGGTCGTGCCGAAGAACACGCTGTTCGTCACGATTTCACAGTCGGGCGAGACGGCCGACACGCTCGCGGCATTGCGCATGGCGAAGCAGTCGGGCTATCTGTCGTCGCTGGCGATCTGCAATGTTCCAGAAAGTTCTCTAGTCCGTGAATCGGAGCTGGTGCTGTTGACACGCGCGGGTCCGGAAATCGGCGTCGCTTCGACGAAGGCATTCACGACTCAACTCGTGGCCTTAGGCATGCTGGTGGTCGCACTCGCCAAGTTCAACGCAGCCGATGCCGAACGCGAACGCGGCTTGGTGCAGCGTCTGCTGGAAATTCCGGGCTTGGTGGAGAAGACCTTGCAACTCGATGGCATCATCAAGGAACTCGCCAAACGCTTTGCGGACAAGCACCACGCGCTGTTCCTGGGTCGCGGTCAGATGTATCCGATCGCCATGGAAGGGGCACTCAAACTCAAGGAGATTTCCTACATCCACGCCGAGGCGTATGCGGCCGGCGAACTCAAGCACGGGCCCCTGGCACTCGTCGATGCCGATATGCCGGTGATCACGATCGCACCGAACAACGACCTGCTCGAGAAGCTGAAGTCGAACTTGCAGGAAGTGCGGGCCCGCGGTGGTGAGCTGATCGTGTTTGCCGATCCCGACTCAGGCATGCAATCCTCAGAGGGGGTTACGGTCATTACCATGCCGAAGCACGTTAGCCACTTTCAGGCCTCCGCCGTGTACAGTATTCCCCTGCAGCTGCTGGCGTATCATTGCGCGATACTGCGCGGCACCGACGTGGATCAGCCGCGTAACCTGGCTAAATCCGTCACGGTCGAATAGCGCGACCAGTAGAAACGAACAATAGAGTCGCGTCTCGGACAAATTGTCGTTCGATGGGTCACGATCTGTGCGCCACTCTTTGGAATTGATCTCCTGCGCATCGTGCGGGGTGACTCTTTACGCTTTCGCATAAGAGAGAAACGACTTCGCCTGCTCAAGCATCCCTTTGGACGTGGGTGCCCATACGGATTCCGCGAATCCCTTCGGTAGTCGCTTCTCCACCGCCTTAATCGCCCCCTCGACGCGACCCGCCAGTTCGATCATCGCCGGCCAGGCCTCTGCGCCCGCATAGTTATCCGCGAGTGCCTGGAAGTGTCGCGGCTGGATCTCAACGATTCTGTAGTGGGCGTTCTTGCCGCGAAGGGCCATCGCAAGTTTCAGCTCGCGAATGTCGAGTTGATCGGCACGCTTTCCGATCACTGGCCAGGTCGACAAGACGTCGTAGAGCGGCGTCAGGCCGAAGCCACCTCCGCGACGGTGGTAGATCGAGAAGTTTTTTGCGTGTCCATCGGTCGCCGCGAGCATCCAGAATACCAACTGCGACAGGATGAAGTGTTGCTGATCTGCAGCGGGGTGCTCGGCGCGCGCGAGCTCATTCAGAATATCGCGCATCGAAGGTCCCCCTTCGTTCTCGTACTTTGCAGTGTGAGGACGCCCGGAGACCTGACAGAAATCTTCCTGAGGCAGCCGCGCGATCCATGTGTCCTTGAGCGGCTCGAAGTTGGCCGCGCGCGGATCACCGTCACCGACGTTCTGCCAGCGACGATCGAAGCGCTCCACAATGAGTGCGCGCTGATCGCCGAATTGACCCATGTCCGTGTTCGAGACTGACAATCCAAGCTCTTTCAGCAACGCTGCGCACAGCCACTCGTTGTCGACGGAATGCGAAAGATCGAGTCTGCGGTTGCCGACCAGTCCCAGCGGGAGTTTCAGAATGTGCGTCGTCGGCGTAGAGCCCAACGGCCTGTACCAATGTCGGCCGATCTTGGTCAGCGCGGTCTTCTCCTGCGCACCGGCGAGTGAGATGCGCAAATCATCCCCCTCATCGGTGCCGTTCAAGAGCGGTGCTGAAACCGTCGGTACCGCCCGCAGAATCGCCTCGACCTCTTTGGGTTTCAGGCGCTGCAGATTGAGCGTGTCCCAGCCCTTGGGCGCCTCTCCTTCGGGTAGCAGCTGCACGGCGCCGACGCAGTCGCGCCCGATGGCTTCGAGCAGATCGAACGTGTTCGCTGAGCGCGTGTGGAATCGCGCCTGAAGTCGATCCCGAATTCCCTGACTGTCCGGCAGAAGGTTGTCGAAGTAGTACCCGACCGCAGCGCTCGTGATCGCAGCATCGGAGGTCATCGGCAATGACAGCGAAAGAGCTCGACTTTGCGGATCGGAGATCCAACCTTTGTCATAGCGGAAACGGTCCCGCCCCCCGCGCACCTGCTGCCAGGCGCCGACGTAGCGGCCGTTCATCCACACACCGAGCGTGCTCACCAATCCTCACCTCGGCGCGTCGGCGTTGGCGTGGCTGTGCGAGCACTCTCGGGTGGGCGCAATTTGAGCTGCACATCCACGCCGAGGACGGCGAGAATCTCGAGCAGCCGTCCGGTGGCGATCAGTTCAGGATTGCGCTCGATTTGGGAGTAGCGTTCCTGCGTGATCTGTAAACGTTTGGCCAGGTCGGCCTGAGTCAGCTTGCGCGATTTGCGTAGTGACTTCAGATGCAGGGAAAGCTGCGAGGGGCTGTGTAAATGCAGGGTGTCCACCTCTTTCATTGTAGAAGCTGTGGCTTATAACTACAAGATAGTAGGTAAGGCTTATAAATGCGTAATATAAGATATACCTTATCAGTCGACATGAACGGGAAGGCTTTATTGACCGACGGAATTCCGTTACACGGAAGAGTTTTTTTGCCAATCGCGTCCTTCGATGGGCAATAATGCCGTCCTTTAGTGCAACTGTAAGGTCGGTTGCCGCCACGCATAGATCAAGGGTTCGCTCATGCAGATTGCACAGGACACTGTCGTCGTCATTCACTACACGCTCAAGGATGACGCCGGAGCAACCGTTGATACTTCCGACGGTGGCGATCCGCTGGCCTACATTCATGGCAATGGCAACCTGGTTCCCGGGCTTGAGAACGCGCTCGAGGGCAAGCGGGCAGGCGACAAGGTCAGCGTGAAAATTTTGCCGGCCGAGGGCTATGGTGATTACGACAAGGGACTCGTGCAGCGAGTGCCACGACGCTCCTTCAAAGGCGTTGCCGATGTGCGACCGGGTATGCAGTTCCAGGTACAGTCGGAACAGGGTCCGCGATCGGTCACTGTGACCAGTGTTGCGGGTGACATGGTGACGGTCGATGGGAATCATCCGCTGGCCGGCAAGAACCTGAATTTCGACGTGGAAGTCGTCGAAGTGCGGGCACCCAGCGAAGAAGAGCTGGCGCACGGCCACGTGCACGGTCCCGGTGGGCACCATCACCATTGAGCCCACCATTGAGCCCACTATTGAGCCAGGATCGCTGATCCGGTTCACCGGTCTGCCTCGCGGGTTCTTTACCGCGCATCCACTGGAATGGTCCGGAAGGCAATGGCGCTGACTTAGAAATGTTTGCCCCCGTGACTCGACTCAAACCGACTGCCTTGGCGCAAGGGCCTGGGGCGTGGGTAGGAAACGGACCAGGGTACACGCTGGCACATTCGAGTCTCCTACCCGGGCCCCACGCCCCAGGTCCTATTGGTAGCGTCCATTGTGGCGCCCGCTGCTAAGTAAGCACCATTCGTCCGGAAGGAACTTCGCAGGACAACGGCATTGGATGGCCTCGATCAGTCAGTCTTTCCCTTGTTTGAGTTTTGGCGCACTGTGGGTGTGCGCTCCGGGCTCGTATGCACCATCCTGTGCATGCGCCTGATTCGCTGAAGATGTCGGCTATTTCCGACGGACAACGACCAGTGACGGATACAACGTCGTTTGAGGCTACGTTTGCCCGGGATTCTGGACGTCGGTTCATCGGGCTGTCACGCCCTTGCCTTATGATCTCATCCCGATCTCGCTGGCATGGTCCGTGCTTGTGACCAATGTACTTTGATGGAGGAAATGGCTCATGGACCTTACCCCGACAACTTCCACCACAAAACGTGTTCGCAGCAAATCGCCTGCTTCTGTTCCGAAAGAAAAAGCGGCTGCTGCGACGAAAACCATTCGCACACGCAAGAAACCAGATTCGTCAGATGGGTCGATGCCGGTGAGCAGCGGCGTAGCGGTCAGTTCCGAGCAATTGACCGTCATGATCGCCACCGCGGCGTATTACATTGCCGCGGAACGTAACTTCGCGCCAGGCAATGAGGTAGATGACTGGCTGATGGCCGAGCGCCAAGTGCTGAATAGTCTCTAGCCCTTGCCGGGGGCATCCGCTGTCCTTAGCTCAAGTCCAGCTGACGAGTTCTGAAGCCGCTGCCCTCATCTTCCCTTCCCCTGAAGGGGGAAGGGAAGTGCGGAAGCGTCTCCGACTGCTGAGCCGTGCTTAGCGGTCAGTCTCCAGCTGACGCAGCGGGCATCGAATCATCGAGCAGGCCACGCTGCAATGCGCGATTCACCGCGCTGAGCACCGCCAGCAGCGAGGCTGTGACGATATTCTCGTGGATGCCTGCGCCGAACAGCGTAGCGCGTGCCGAGGTCGTAATCTCGACGAACGCCACGGCGCGCGCGTCGCTGCCACTGCCGATCGAATGCTCTTCATACGACAAGACATCGAAACGGAAGCCGAGCGCATCGACGAGTGCGTCGATCGGGCCATTGCCCTCACCGTGCAGCACCGCGCCCTGTCCGTGACAACGCAGCTTCAGGGTCAGGCGCTCTATGTCCGACGGGTTCGCCGACGTGTTGAGCTGATGTGAGCCATACACATAGGTACCCTGCTGATGGAGATACTCGCGCTCAAACAGCGACCAGAGCTCTTGTGAACTCAATTCCTTACCGGTCGCATCCGTCACAGCCTGTACGACCTGGCTGAATTCGATCTGCAGTCGACGCGGCATCGCAAGGCCGTAGTCGCGCTCCAGCAGATACGCAATACCGCCCTTGCCGGATTGGCTGTTCACGCGAATGACCGACTCGTAGGTGCGGCCCAGATCGCGCGGATCGATCGGCAGGTACGGAATTTCCCAAAAGTCGTTTTCCTTGCGGGCTGCGAACCCTTTCTTGATCGCATCCTGGTGCGAGCCCGAAAACGCAGTGAATACCAGGTCGCCGACGTAGGGATGACGAGGATGAATCGGCAACTGGTTGCAATGCTCGACGCAACGGGCCGCCTCGTTGATATTTGAAAAATCCAGTCCCGGCTGTACGCCTTGGGTGAACAGGTTCAACGCAAGCGTTACGACATCGACATTCCCGGTGCGTTCGCCGTTGCCGAACAGCGTGCCTTCCACTCGATCGGCGCCGGCCAGGACGGCAAGTTCGGCAGCCGCCACGGCGGTGCCACGGTCGTTATGCGGGTGAACGGACAGCACGATCGAGTCGCGGTTGCCGACATGACGCCCGAACCATTCGATCTGGTCGGCGTAGATGTTCGGCGTTGCCATCTCAACAGTGGCCGGCAAATTGATGATCGACTTGCGCTGCGGCGTCGGCTGCCAGACTTCGTTGACTGCGTCGCAGATCGCGACGGCGAAGTCCAGCTCCGTGCCGGTAAAGCTTTCGGGGCTGTATTGGAAGACCCATTCGGTACCAGGGTGCTGCAATGCCTGATCGCGTACACAGCGTGCGCCGTTGACCGCGATATCGATGATGCCTTGTCGATCGAGATTGAACACGACCCGTCGTTGCAAGGTCGAGGTTGAGTTGTAGAGATGCACGATGGCTCGCCGGACACCCCGCAGCGACTCGAACGTGCGTTCGATCAGCTCGGCTCTGGATTGCGTCAGCACCTGGATCGTCACATCGTTGGGAATGACGTTGCCTTCGATGAGTTCACGCACGAAGTCGAAATCGGTTTGCGATGCGGCCGGAAAGCCCACTTCGATTTCCTTGAAACCGGTCTTTACCAGCAGCTCGAACAGGCGTCGTTTGCGAGCGGCGTTCATGGGCTCGATCAGCGCCTGGTTGCCATCTCGCAGATCGACGCTGCACCACAGCGGCGTTCGGGTGATGGTCCTGTCGGGCCAGGTGCGGTTTTTCAAAGCCACCGGGTTGAAGGCGCGATACTTGCTGGCGGGATCGTTCAACATCTCTCTATTCCTGTAACGGGAGCGCCGCACGATATCCGGCGACGAATATCGAGCTTAGGCTCGAAGCGGAATTCAATCAGACTGGGTCTTAATTGGGCGCCGTCCTGGCGCCTGGGAAGAGAGTGCGTGCGCCTAGCGGCGCAGGTGCAGGCGCGCACCCAGCAGCCGGCCGCCGAGAATTGGCAGAGCTCGTTGTTGCTGGTGGTTGCGCATGGGCCGAATCTAACAGCAGATCGACG
Source organism: Gammaproteobacteria bacterium (assembly GCA_020029545.1). Lineage (GTDB taxonomy): Bacteria > Pseudomonadota > Gammaproteobacteria > Steroidobacterales > Steroidobacteraceae > Steroidobacter. Next base: position 4,817 of record JAIBJL010000024.1, on the reverse strand, counting down.
CGCTGCGCAAGCCGATGCTCGGTATAACCATCATTGTCACCTCGCGAAGACTTGTGTAAGTCTCTGCGGAATAGGGGAAAGCGCAGGTAAAACGGCGGAACCCTGCCGGTCGCCAATGGGTTGGTCTCGCATGAATCAGTCTTGCACTAATGATGGGACGCAAGTGAGATCCCGGCACTCGAGGACCTGGCTGGTGATGCTATGTGGCGCGGCACTGATGACTTGCGTCTGCGCGCGCCTCGCAGCGCAGAGTTTTCAGATTGTGTGGGTGGTCGTTGGCGAGGCGGAGGCCAATGTCGGCGATCGGCCGCCACGTGCGGGGCGCCATTTATTCATGGCTTCGGAACTCATGACGTTTTCCATGAAGAATGTGAAGGTTTCCCGCATCGACGTATCGCCGGCAGTGACCGAGATCACCGCAGGAGTACGGCTCTGTGTGTCCTCGCTGAATATCAAGGCTTACGGCGATGAGGGAGCTGCGTTGGAAAGTGCCCCGTTGTCGATTTCGGTTCGGCAGGATCAGAAGCAGAAGCTCACGTTGACTCGGGAGCGGAACGATATCTGCGTGACCCCTTCCGCGGCCGGCGAATATCCGATGCGATTTGCCAGCCTGCTGCCTGCCCGTGACGGGACGACGCGAGGCGCACAGATTTTCCTGCGAGTTGCCGCTGCCAACGCGGCGGCTGCGGCCGGCACCGCTAGTGTCTCGGCGCTGTAGCCAACGGGCGCTTCGACGCAAGATTGCCGAACCCAGTCGCGGCAATTTCAGATACAGATGGTTACTTCTCGTAACACTTATTTTTGACCCCAGGTCGCGAACTTGTTCATTATGCGCCGCACTAAGGTGTTGATCGGGCTCTGACCACGCAGGGCCAGTGACGTCACTGTCCTTGAGCGCCCTGCAAGAAGCCCAGTATGCGATGTTTCAGAGTCGGGACCCTGGTTGCCGCCGCGGCGCTGAGCGCCTGCGCTGTCGGTCCGGACTATCACCCGCCGGAGTTTCCGGTACCGGCAAGCTGGTCATCGCCGCCTGGGGTCGGCGCACGCGATGAAGGCGGGGATTCGGCCACACTGGCCAGCTGGTGGCAAAGCTTCAATGACCCGCAGCTCAACCAGCTGATCGAGCGGGCACTCAGCGACAATCGGTCGGTACGTCAGGCGGTCGCGAGCGTGGTCGAAGCCCGGGCGCGTCGCGGCATAACGGCGGCGGGACTATTCCCCTCCCTCGATGGGTCCGCCAGCGCGAGCCGGAGTGACAGCGACACTACGCAGGGACTCAGCGAAAACCCCGCAAGTTTTTCGACCAGTCGCGAGAGTTACAGCGCCAGTATCGATGCAGGTTGGGAGATCGACCTGTTCGGTGGACAGCGCCGTTCGCTTGAGTCGTCAACCGCGCAGCTGGTTGCGACTGAGGCCGAGTTGCGCGACGTCCTCGTGACGCTGCTGGGCGATGTGGCGTTGTCTTACGTGGAGGTGCGCACTACACAGGCGCGACTCGCCTTCGCGGAACGCAACCTGGCATCGCAGCGCGAAGTGCTGGATATCGCCGGCTGGCGTGCGACTGCCGGCCTTGCGACCACACTTGACGTGGAGCAGGCCAGATCGAGCTATGCCCAGACACGTGCGACACTGCCGTCGCTGGAGTCTGCGATTCAGGCGGCGCTGAATCGACTCGCCGTGTTGACCGGGCAGCAGCCCGGCGCCTTGCAACGTAGTTTGGGAGAGCCCAAGCCGCTGCCCGTCGTGCCGCTGGAGTTCGTTTCCAGCGTGCCGGCCGATGTCGTGCGCCGGCGTCCGGATGTACGCGCTGCCGAACGGCGCGTCGCTGCGCAAACAGCACAGGTTGGCGTGGCGACGGCCGCGTTGTATCCGAGCCTGACATTGAGCGGCTCGGTAGGCGTCACTTCCTCCAGCGGCAGCAAATTGTTGTCGGATGGCCTGCAGACCAACCGTCTCGGCGTGGGTCTCAGCATCCCGATCTTTCGCGGCGGGGCGTTGCGTCAGAACATCAAGGCGCAGAACGCACTGGTCGATCAGGCGATCGCCAGCTACGAAGCGACCGTGCTCGGTGTGTTCGAAGAAGTCGAGAACGGTCTCACGCAATGGGTCAATGAACAGACGCGTCGCACGGCACTGGCCGAATCCGCCAGTAGCGCGCGCATTGCCCGCGAGCTTGCGCTCGCGCAATACAACGCAGGCCTGGTCGATTTCCAGACCGTCCTGACCGCCGATCGGCAGCTGATTTCCACGGAAGATGCTCTCGCCGTGAGCGATGGCGAAGTCGCATCGAATCTCATCCGGCTCTACAAAGCGTTCGGCGGTGGCTGGTCGGTGTTCCCGGCATCCACGACGGCTGCTGCCGGCACGCCCTGAACAGCAAATTGATATCACTATGGATACCGAAACCAGAACCCCGCAGGACGTCGCCAGCACGCTGAACTTGCAGGGCGCATCGGCATTGGCGCCCTGGCGACGCGCGATCAAATGGGTCGTGATCGCGCTCATCGCTGCGGCGGTGCTGTATTTCTGGTTCGGGCGCGACGGCGTCACGGCCACGACCTACACAACGCAGCCGGTGAAGCGCGGTGATATCACCGTGACGGTAACGGCGACCGGCAATCTCGAACCACGCAACCAGGTGGATATCGGCAGCGAGCTGTCGGGCACGCTGCGCCAGGTGAATGTCGACGTCAACGATGAGGTGAAAGCTGGCCAGGTGCTGGCCGTTCTCGATACCAGTCGGCTGAATGCGCAGGTGCTGCAGGCGCAGAGTTCGCTGGCGTCGGCAGAAGCCCGCGTGTTGCAAAGCGAAGCGAGCGCCAGGGAGTCGCGCGCCAACTATCAGCGGCTGCTGAAAGTTCGCGAACTCAGCGGCAACAAGGTGCCGTCGCAGCAGGACATGGATGTGGCTGAGGCGACGCTCGCCCGGGCCGATGGAGATACTGCGGCAGCGAAGGCAGCCGTCGCGCAGGCGCGTGCCAGCCTCGATGCGGTGCGCACCGACCTGAGCAAGACGAAGATCACTTCACCGATCAATGGCGTCGTGCTAGTGCGTTCGGTGGAACTGGGCCAGACCGTGGCGGCATCGCTGCAGGCGCCGGTGCTGTTTACGCTGGCCGAAGACCTGAAGAAAATGGAGCTGCACGTTTCTGTCGACGAAGCCGACGTGGGTTCGGTGGAGGTGGGGCAGAACGCGACATTCACCGTCGATGCGTTCCCTAACCGCCGCTTCTCAGCCCGCATCACGCAGGTGCATTTCGCTTCGAACAATACCCAGAAGTCGACCAGTTCATCGACCAGCTCGGCCGCCAGCGCCACCTCCACCGGTGTCGTGACCTACGAAACCGTGCTGGAAGTCGACAATTCCGAACTGTTGCTGCGTCCTGGGATGACGGCAACGGCGGAGATCGTGACGACCAGCATCAGCGATGCGTTGCTGATTCCCAATGCGGCGCTGCGTTTCACGCCGGAAGGCGAGGGGATGGGAATGGCGCCGCCGAACAGCGGCGGCGCCCTGTCTGCAATCATGCCGCGGATGGGGCCTCCTCGATTTGCCAGCGCGGGCGGCGGACAACAAGGAGCGGGCGGGCGACGCGTGGCACGCGCCTGGATTCTCGAAAACGGCAAACCTGCCATGGCGATGTTCAAGCCAGGCGCCACCGATGGACGCAATACTCAGATACTGCCGCTGGATACGATGAAAATGCCGCCATCGAATCGCCTGCCGCCGGAAGCCGCCGCACGCATGGAGCAAGCCCGGGCACGCAAGCTGGATGCCGGCACGCCGGTCATCGTCGATGCCGTAACGCCGGTCAAGAAATGACGCGCATGCCGCCGGCCGCAACGCAACCCACCGTCGGGCAGGCGGTCATCGAGCTATCGCAGGTCAGCAAGATCTATGGCAAGGGTGAGGCGCAGGTACGCGCGTTACGCGGTATCGACCTGCGCATCGAGGCCGGTGAATTCATTGCGGTCATGGGGCCCAGTGGTTCGGGCAAGTCCACCTGCATGAACCTGCTTGGCTGTCTCGACACACCCACCCACGGCGAATACCGCTTTCTCGGCGTATCGGTCGGTTCCATGAGCGCCGATCAGCGCGCCTTGCTACGACGAAACTATCTGGGCTTCGTGTTTCAGGGCTTCAATCTGCTGAGCCGCACGACCGCCCTGGAGAATGTCGAACTGCCGATGATCTATCGGCATATTCCGGCCGCCGAGCGCCATGAGCGGGCCCGTCGTGCACTCCAGGAAGTCGGCCTGTCGGGCCGCGAGCATCATGTGCCAAGCGAACTGTCCGGCGGACAGCAACAGCGCGTCGCCATCGCGCGCGCCATCGTAACGCAGCCGCGCGTACTGTTTGCCGACGAACCGACAGGCAATCTTGATAGCGTCACGAGCTTCGAAATCATGCGCCTGTTAACTGCGCTGAACGAGCAGCGCGGCATCACGATCGCCATGGTGACGCATGAACCCGACATCGCTGCATGGACGCGGCGCATCGTACGTTTTCACGACGGCAGCATCGAATCCGACCTGGCGAATGAGCCGGTCCGTGGAGGCCATTGAATGTTCTGGAACGCGATTCTGCTGGCACTACGCGAGGTACGTCGCAATGTGCTGCGTTCCTCGTTGACGATTCTGGGCATCGTGATCGGCGTCGCCGCGGTCATCACGATGGTCACGATTGGCGACGGCGCGACCGCGCAGATCCAGGCAGACATCCAGAAGCTCGGTACCAACTTGCTGCAGGTATTTCGTGGTCAGGGCTTCGGTGGTCCAGGCGGTGCGCGCACCTCGGCGCCACCCTTCTCGATGGA
>JAIBJL010000550.1 GCA_020029545.1 Gammaproteobacteria bacterium | reverse complement strand
CAAGTGTCAGTCTCACGATTGCACCGGCCGCGGTGGGCTCGCTTGAATTCGTTTCCGCGACGCCAACCAACATTGCGCTAAAGGGAGCAAGCGGCCTCGGTCGCCCCGAATCCTCTACGGTCATTTTCCGCGTGGTCGACGCTGCCGGCGGTGCCCGCCCCAACGCGAACGTCACATTCTCGCTCGACAGCAATGTTGGTGGGATCAATCTTTCATCGACCAGTGCCACCAGCGACGCAAACGGTCGAGTCCAGACTGTAGTCAACGCCGGCACGGTAGCTACGACAGTACGCGTGACCGCACGAATCGCGTCACCTGCCATATCGAATCAATCGAGTCAGTTGAGCGTCACGACCGGCGTTCCTGACACAGACAGCTTCTCGATCGCGCCGACTTGTGCAAACGTCGAAGCTTTCAATGTCGATGGTGTCGTTGTGCCGGTTACGGCAAGACTTGCCGATCGATTCAACAACCCTGTTCCGGATGGCACGGCCGTCACGTTCACAGCCGAAGGCGGGCAGATCGTTAGTCAGTGCACCACTGCGACAACGACTACTGGGGCCGGCGTGTGTATCGCCAATTGGACCAGCTCCAATCCTCGTCCGCTCGTGCCGGCAAATGGCGTAGGACGAGTGTCAGTACTTGCATCAGCGATCGGCGAAGATTCCTTCACGGACACCAATGCCAATGGATTCTTCGACTCCGGAGAAGCCTTCGCAGACCTCGGCGAGCCATTTCGCGATGACAACGAGAATGGCTCTTATGACTCTGGCGAATTCTTTCTCGATTTCAACAATGACGGTACACGACAGGCGACCGATGGAACGTTCAGCGGTGTAACTTGCAATGGGACCGGTGCAGGCTCGACTTGCAACCTGACGACTACGGCAATCGGGGCGCGAACCTTGATCGTAATGTCAACGAGTAGTGCGAATATTACCGGGCCGGCAACAATTACATTGGGGCAAGGAGCGAGTACTACATTGACGTACAACGTGCAAGATCTGAATGGGAATGCCATGCCTGCGAAGACTACGATCGCTGCAACTGCAAGCACGGGTGCAGGTACACTGGATACGCCGTCGTCATTCACAGTGCCCTGCGACTCGGGGCGTGGAGGCCAGACCGTTCAGGTATTCCTGACTGCACCTACTACTGGAGGTTCGGGCGCAGTGACAATCACGGTTACATCGCCCGGCGGAATCATCTCCACCTTCCGTACATCAGTGAATTGAGCTGTAGCAGCAAGGTTCGACGCCCGCAAAGCGGCCGCCTCCGGGCGGCCGCTTTCGTTTATAGTCACGTTGCTCATGACGTGTTCTTTCGACCGCAATGTGTACCTGATCGGCCCGATGGGCTCCGGCAAGAGTGCCGTGGGTCGTTATTTGGCGCGGCAGCTGCAGCTCGATTTTTACGACAGCGATGCGGAGATCGAGCGGCGTACCGGTGTCGATATCCCGTTCATTTTCGAAAAGGAAGGCGAAGCCGGCTTCCGCGAGCGTGAACGCGAGACCCTCCTGGCGCTGACCGAACTGGATCGCGTCGTGATTGCTACCGGCGGCGGGGCCATTCTGTTGCCGGAAAACCGCGAGCGACTGGCGGCCCGGGGGATCGTGGTGTATCTGAAAACCGGGATCGGCCAGCAGGTCGAGCGCACCCGTCATGGCAAACAACGGCCGTTACTGTATACCGACGACCCCGAAGCGAAACTGCGCGATCTGATGACGACCCGTGCGCCGCTGTACGAGTCGATCGCGGCGATCACGGTGGCAACCGATCGCCGGCAAGTGCGCGCTGTTGCGGACGAGATCATGCAATTGCTCAGCGAGCCTGCGGTCCAATGACCAGCGCGTCAACGAACTATCAAACTGTCGACATCGCGTTGGGTGCGCGCAGCTATCCCATTCTGATCGGCCCCGGCTTGTTGCGCGATTCAGCCCTGCTCGCGACGCACATTGCCGCTCGTGATCTGCTCATCGTGACGAACGAGACGATTGCACCGCTGTACCTGCAAACGTTGATGACGTCGCTGGGCGATCGACGAATCGAAACGGTGATCCTGCCGGACGGCGAAAGTTATAAGACGCTGGAAACCTTTGGTCACATTGTCGATGTGCTCATCGACAAGCGCTTGAATCGCGATGCGGCAATTGTGGCGCTGGGTGGCGGCGTCGTCGGCGACATGGCGGGGTTTGCGGCAGCGTCGTACCAGCGCGGCATCGACTACATCCAGGTGCCGACGACGTTGCTGGCACAGGTCGACTCGTCAGTGGGCGGCAAGACGGCTGTCAATCATCCACGGGCCAAGAACATGATCGGTGCGTTTCATCAGCCACGGGCCGTGATTGCCGATACGCGCACCTTGTCCACACTCCCGGACCGCGAGTATCGCGCCGGCATTGCCGAAGTGGTGAAGTACGGGTTCATTCACGACGCGGGATTTCTGACCTGGATTGAAGCCAACACGGCGGCGCTCAACGCACGTGACGATCAGGCCGTCATGCATGCGGTGCGACGCTCGTGTGAGATCAAGGCGGAAATCGTTGGCGTCGACGAGCGCGAGCACGGATTGCGCGCCATCCTCAATCTCGGACATACGTTTGGCCATGCCATCGAGACAGCAACCGGGTACGGCACCTGGTTGCATGGTGAGGCGGTGGCGACAGGCATGGTGATGGCAGCCGACCTGTCCGTCCGCCTTGGCTGGATCTCGCCCGCCGAGCGTGACCGCACGGTCTTGATCCTGCAGCGCTTTGGCCTACCGATCCGAGGCCCCGCCATCGGGGGGCAGCGTGCGCGCGAGCTGATGGGCATGGACAAGAAAGTGCTGGGCGGCAAGCTGCGGTTGGTCCTGTTACGCCAGTTGGGACGCGCCGAGGTGGTCAGCGACTACTCAACCGCTGCGCTAGAGGATACGCTGCACGATCATTTTGGCTGATTCGCGCAGT
>JAIBJL010000549.1 GCA_020029545.1 Gammaproteobacteria bacterium | reverse complement strand
GAACGCACACCGACATCCAGCGGTTCGCTGATCGGCTGGCGCGCCAGCGGGTTGATCGGCGAACCGGTGAGCTTGATACGCTCTGCGCAATTGAGCGGTCCCATGCCATCCAGCGGCCGGCCGCCGCCATCGATGATCCGGCCGAGCAATTGCGGTCCGACGACGGCGGTGCCGGCGCCGAGCCGCGGAATGACGCGTGCATTGGGTTTGATGCCATGAATATCGCCGGTGGGCATCAGGTACAGCTTGTCGCCCGAAAAGCCCACGACTTCCGCTTCGATGCTGCCGCCGTCGGCCGCCATCACATCGCAACGATCCCCGACAGCCGCCTGACAACCGGCAGCTTCGAGCGTCAGTCCGATCATGCGCGTGAGCACACCTTCCACCGGCGGCGGCGGGAGCTCCCGGAGTCGATGGCGACTAAGCTCCAGTCGCTGTGCCCAGCGTGCCGAACGCTTCGCAGACGCGGCGCTCATTGCTGACCGCCGCGGCCTTCTTCACCGCGCGCACGCTGATCGCCGAGCAGGCTGCTCACCACGGCATTGATGCGAGTTTCCAGGCGCGCATCGATCTGCGCCGTCTCGGTCGTGACCCGGCAACCGCCACGCGTCATCACCGGGTCCTCGACCAGGGTCCAGGCGCGTTCATTGCCGCCGGGCGCGGCCAATCGTTCACGCACGATGCTGGCATCTTCCGGATGCATATGTACGCGCACATCACGCGCCGAGGTCGGCAGCAGGGCGACGGTTTCGCGCACGATCGCAATCACCTGCGCCGGTTCGATCTTCAATTCGCGCCGTACCAGCTGTTTTGCAATGGTGAGCGCCAGTGCTACCAGTTGCTCTTCGACCTCGGCATCCACGTCGCGCAGCGGCTGTGCCAGCGAGCCGAAGATCTGTTCGAGACGCACGACCTGTGCCTTGAGCTGATCGTTCGCCTGCTGCGTTTCGGCCTTCGCCGCCTGCAAGCCGGCCGCGTACGCTTCCTGGTAAGCACGCTGCTCGACCGCTTCGAGCTCCGCGACCGTCTTGCCTGACCGTCGCGCCTGCACGGTATTGCTGCCGCTGACCGAGGCAACGGGCGACGGGCAGCGGCCTGAGCAGAAGCGAAGACGCATTGCTGTGAAGTACTGATTGCAGATCTTGTCTGGCCGTGGCCCGTAGCCCGTTGCCCGTGGCCCGTCTTCATACAAACTCCTCGCCCTTGCCACCGAGCTGCACCGTGCCGGCATCGGCCATCTTGCGGACCATCGCGAGGATTTCCTTCTGCGCTGCTTCCACCTCGGACAGGCGCACCGGACCGCGTGCTTCCATGTCGTCGCGCATCATCTCGGCCGCACGCTGCGACATGTTCTTGAATACCTTCTCCTTCAAGGCATCGTCGGCGCCCTTCAGCGCCAGCAACAGGCGATCGCCGGGCACGGCGCGCAGCACTTCCTGCATACCGCGGTCATCCACATCGATCAGATCGTTGAACACGAACATCAGGTCCTGAATCTTGTTGCCAAGCGCATCGTCGACCTTACGAATCGATTCGACCAGCGCGCTCTCCTGACTGGTGTCGAGGAAGTTGAGAATGTTGGCTGCCGTCTTGATGCCACCGATCACCGAGGTCTTGAGCGCACCGGTCTTGCCGGCGAATGTCTTTTCGATCACCTCATCCAGTTCGTGCAGCGCGGTCGGCTGAATGCCGTCGAGCGTTGCAATGCGCATGATGATGTCGGTGCGCAGCCAATCAGGAAACTGCGCCAGCACCTCGGCGGACTGATCCGGGTCGAGATAGGCCAGCACAATGGAGATGATCTGCGGATGTTCCTGGCGCACGACCTCGGCAACCGCGCGTGCATCCATCCATTTCAGCGCTTCCAACCCCTTGCTGGAGCGACCAAACAGAATGCGGTCGATGACGCCGCTCGCCTTGTCTTCGCCGAGCGCGCCGATCAGCACCTTGCGCAGGTATTCATCGACACCGACGCCGAGCGAGGTCTGTCCCTCGACCGCGACGGTGAACTCGTTGATCACGCCGCTGACTTCAGCACGCGAAATGTTCTGCAGCTGCGTCATCGCGCCACCGATGCGCTGCACGTCCTTCGCACCCATGTGCTTCATGACTTCGGCAGCTTCCTGCTCGCCGAGCGACAGCAACAGAATGGCCGCCCGTTCGGTGCCATTGCGTTTTGCATCCGCCTGCTTACTCATCGTTGCCAACCCAACCCTTGACCACCTGCGCTACTCGTGCGGGATCCTGCGATACCAGGCTGCGCGCCTGCGCAATCTGCGTGTCGTAATCGACAGTCGCTGCCGCACTGGCCTGCGCCGGCGACAATGCCGGCGTCACGATATTCGCCGAGACTCCCTGCGTGAACACCGGACGCGGGGCGGCGAGCAGGCCGCGTACCAGCGGCCGCAGAACCGAGAGCACCAACGTCATCAATACGGCCAATGCAGCCAGCAGTTTGGCGATGTCGCGGATCAACGGCCGTTCCCAGAGCGGAATTTCATCCGGCTTGATGTCTTCCGGCAGTACTTCCGCTTTGAAGCCCACGTTCACGACACTGACGCTGTCGCCGCGTGCCGCATCGAAGCCGACGGCATCCTTGACCAGCTTGGTCATGGCCTCGATTCGTTCCGGGGTCAACGCGATGTCGGTGGACTTACCTTCCGCATCGGCGGTGCGATCGTTATCGACCAATACCGCGACGCTGATCCGCTTGAGACGTCCCGCGGGCTGCTTCGTGTATGCGACGGTGCGGTCAATTTCATAGTTCTTGGTCGACTGCTTCGAGTTGTTGCCCGGCGTATTGGCAGCGAGCTGCGCGGTGTCCGCCGCCACGGCGCCGTTGGCCGGGCTAACGTTCGGCGGCAATGCCACACCAGGTGTCGGTGGCTGGTTCGTCAGCGCGCCGGGAACGCCCTGCGTACCCGACACGCCGCGGCTGGTCTCTTCCGCAAGCTGCTCGCTGCGAACGACCTGACTCTCCGGACGATACTGCTCGCGTGCTTCCTCGGTCGTTGACATCTCCACGTCGGCGACCACCTGAGCACGCACGCGACCCACGCCCACCAGCGGCGCCAGTAGCTGCTCGATGCGGTGCGTGTAACGTTCTTCCATGCCCCGTGCGATTTCCAGCTGCTTCTCTCGTGCTGCAAATTCATCGCCACCTTCAGGCGAGGACAACAGACGTCCCTGCTGATCGATGATCGTGACCTGACCGGCTTCCAGCTCCGGAATGCTCGATGCCACCAGGTTGCTGATCGCCGTGACATGCTCCGACTCCAGGCGGCGGCCCGGCTTCAGCTTCAGAAATACCGAGGCACTGGGCGGACGGCGATCGCGCACGAATGCCGACTGACGCGGCAAGGCGAGATGCACTCGCGCACCTTCGATCTGTTGGATGTTGGTAATGGTGCGCGCCAGTTCGGTCTCGAGTGCATGCTGGTAGCGCGCACCTTCCATGAACTGGCTGACACCGAACCCTGGGTCCTTGGACATGACCGCGAAGCCACCGTCGCCTTCCGGCAAGCCCTGGCCGGCCAGCTTCAAGCGCGCATCGTGCACGCGATCCGAGGGCACCGTGATGGCACCGCTATCGCCTTCCAGCTTGTAGGGGATACCGGCGGCATCCAGCGCCTGCGCAATCTGCGCAGCATCCTGCTGACCGAGATTGCCGTACAACAAACCATACGTCGGCTCCTTCGACCACAACACGACGCCCACGCCGGCAGCGACCGCAGCCGCAATGCCGATCAGTATCAAAAGTGGCTTGAGATTCGGCGGGATCAACGACGAGCGCGGCACGACTTCCGCGTTGGCGCTCATGGGAGCAGCTCCGCTGCTGCCAACGGGCAACGGGCAACGGGCAACGGCCAGAAGAACAGACAAGAGAGCCGTGACGCATCGTCTGCGCTTCCATCAATGGTGTGGCTTAACTCGTTCATACCTTTCGATCGATTCTCACAAACTCTGTATTCGTCTCTGGCCGTAGCCCGTCGCCCGTGGCCGGTCGCCATCTGACCGCGCCT
>JAIBJL010000548.1 GCA_020029545.1 Gammaproteobacteria bacterium | reverse complement strand
ACCACCACGAAATGCAAGGGCATGATCCCGGAGGATCACCCGCTGCGCGCCGGTTGCATCATCGGCGGCCTGATCGAGCGCAAGCTGGTCATGGAAGCCGATCTGATCGTCACGGTTGGCCTTGACGCGGTGGAGCTGCAGCCCAAGCCCTGGCCCTACACGCTTCCGGTGCTGGCGTTGTCCTCGATCCCCAGCGTTGACGCACTGGTGCCGGCCGACCCGGAAATCATCGGCGACCTCAAGGCGCTGCTCGCCGGCCTCGCGCAATGGGCGCCGGAGGGCACGAACTGGGGCGAGAAGGCCGCCAAGAATTTTCGGCAGGAGGTACGCGACGCGCTCAATACGCCAAGCACCGGGCTCTCGCCGCAGCGCACGATGGAAATAGCGCGCGCGGTGCTGCCGCGCGACACGATTGCCACCTGCGATGCCGGCGCGAGCCGGCTGCTGGTGGTGCAGAAATGGGAATCCTACGGCCCACGCGAATTCCTCACCTCCAATGGGCTCGCCTCCATGGGCTATGCGGTGCCCGGCGCGCTGGCGGCACGCATGGTCTATCCGGATCGCCCGGTTGTCGCTTTCACCGGTGACGGCGGCATGCTGATGACGGTCGCGGAATTGCAGACCGCTCAGCGTGAGGACCTGCCGATCATCGTGGTTGTCTTCGATGACCGTGAGATCGGACTCATTCGTGTCAAGCAGGAGATCAAGGGCATTCCGCTCCATGGCGTGCAGCTCGGCGGGGTCGACTGGGAGAAGCTCGCCCAATCCTTCGGCGCCGATGGCGTCGTGGTCGAGACCGAGCAGGCCTTGAGCAACGCGCTCGGCGCGGCGGTCAAATCCAAACGCACGACCGTGATCGGCGTGCGGATCGACGCGTCCGGCTATGTGGCCCAGTTCAACGCGCTGCGCGAGCTGTAATTGCCAACACCTGAGAGCCCGCAGAGCGGGGATGCCGGAGGAATGAGCCTTGGCGGGTCTCGGGCGTAGAGCCGCGATTCGAATAGCAATGCGAGCGTTGGGCCTTTCAGCTTGCGTCCCAGATCGCCTTGATTTTCGGAAAGGCCTCCTTGCCGCGCCGCACGCGTGTAGGGTTGCTGGTGTCGCCCCATTTCTCGACGGCTTCGGCCCAGCTCGGACGCGCCTGGATGCGCGCCTGCCAATCCCTCAGTCGCGGCAGCTCGTCTAGCAATCCACCCAGCTGGAAGGACGCCATGCGGCTCGAATAGACGACGTGCGAGATGTCCGCCAGCGAGAATGAGTCGCCGGCAAGCCAAGGCCGCTCCGCGAGCGCGAGCTCGATGTCGTAGAATACCTTCCTGAAACGCTGGATGGCGCCGGGAAGCAGCGGTGAGTCGAGACCCTTTTCGTTGTTGATGAGATCGTTCTCGCGGCGGACGGCATCGGGCATGGCCTCGTAGTGCAATTTGACGATCCCCGGGTCGGCGCCTTGCATGATGTAACGCATTGCAACGCATTGGCCGATGGTTCGGCTGTCGACGTGCAGCCCTTCGTCGATCAGCTTGGTCCATAACCGCATGCGCGCGCGCTCATAAGGGTCTGCGGGCCGCAATGACGGGCTGGGGAACACGTCTTCAAGATATTCGAGAATGATCTGTGACTCGCACACCACGCGTCCATCGTGCACCAGTGTTGGAACCAGGCCGCGCGGGTTGAGCTTCAAATATTCAGGATCGTGCTGCTGGCGCTTGTCCAGTCCGGGATCAACGTATCGGCTCTCCCATGCCAATCCCTTTTCTGCCAGGGCGAGACGAACCTTCTGGGCGGCGGTCGATCGATCAAAATGATAGAGCGCGAGCATGCTGTCCTCCTTGCTGATGCGTTTGGAGTCTCGATCAAGGATCGACCTGCGGCTCGAAGGTGAATGACTCCCCGGTCACGACTTGCGGCGCCGCGATGTCCTGGCAATTGATTTCGCGACCTCACGGGCGGATTCGATGAAGAGTTGCACCACTGGGCTGACGGTTCGATTCCTGAGAGTGATGATCCCCAGCGATGGCCCTTGAATGCTCAAATCGACCGGCAGCGCCTTGAGCGACCAGCGCTTGGCGACAAATTGCAGCAGCGAATCGGGCACGAACGTGAGGAAGCGCCCGGTTGTGAGCAGATGGAGGCGCGTATGGACGTCCGCACTCACGCATTCCCGGGGCGGATCTAGGCCGCGCGCCTCAAACGCCTGGGCAATTAAAGAACTGAGCACATTGTTTGCAGGCAGAAGGAGCCACCGCTCGCTCATCAATTCGGCAAGGTCGATCCGTTGGCGGCGGGTCCATCGGTTGCGACTACCGGTGACCACGAAGAGTCGGTCCTCGAACAGGATCTCCACGTCCACGTCATCATCCACCAGCGGCAGCGATATTCGTCCAAGTAAAAGATCGACCTTGCGCTCCCGCAATTCGCGAAACTCCAGGGTCGCCGGTTGCGCCGTCACCACACGCACGACCACTTCAGGATAGCGCCGTGACAATCGGTCGATGATCGCCGACGACACGAACGCGAGCGACTCGGGACATCCGACACGCACTTCCCCCACCTTGGGATTTGTCAGAAATTCGATGTCGCTGATCCCCTGCCTCAGCTCGTCGAACACCACGTCACCGCGTTTGAGCAGCGCTTCGGCGTAGATCGTCGGCGCGACGCCATGCGGGCCGCGATCAAGGAGGCGCACCCCGAGGGCCGCTTCCAAATTGGCGATCGCATCCGAGACGGCGGGTTGCGACACCGCGAGATGGGCGGCCGCCTTGGCCATGCTGCCCCGCTGCACAACGGTCGAAAGGATGTGGAGGTCGCGCAGCCTGAGCCGGCGGCCGATGCGACGCTCCCATTCCATGGCGGCGCGGGCCATAAATTTCGCCGATAGGCCTAGAGCGATTTTCGAGCCTCCCCTTATACAATCCCTGGTGATCGTTTCAAACGTCGGCGCACTCCTTCCGG
>JAIBJL010000224.1 GCA_020029545.1 Gammaproteobacteria bacterium | reverse complement strand
ATCTGACGCACTTTATTCATGCGGTTGAAGGTACCGATCGAGCACCTGGGCGCATCGTTCGATTGAACATGCAACCTTCGCTCAGTATCCGCTACGGCGGCTTCGGCGATTCGGCAACAGGTGGCGTGGCTGGCTCAGCTGGCGATGTTGGCTCGGTAGTGACATCCAGCGCTGCGGGTTCTTTCTGCTCTCCAGTATTCGCAGGCGGCTGTACTGGTACCTCGGTCGCTGGCGCCGCATCGGGCAGCAGGCCACGTACCACCGCCTGATCGCGAAACTCCACTGCCAGCTTGGCGCCGGCATCGCGCATGGCGAGTGCGGTAGCTTCGGTCAACGGGGCCGAACTCGACAGTCCCTCGGCAGGCGCAGTGCCATAGCCGGTGAAGCCCCAGGAATCGGCCAGCCGCCCGTCCGGTGCATAAACATTCACCCGATACTTGATGCTGACCGCATAAAAGGGCGAACCCGCGTCGCGCGGCGTGACGAACGCATACTCTTCGACACTAGGCTCCAGAATGGCGCGAATGTCTCCGCCCAGTTGCGCGCCCGCATTGACGCTATCGACCGCCACCACCCGTTCGAACATCGCATTGAAAAGCCGCGTCAGTCCTTCCGACTGCGCCCGGCCCAGATCGATGTTCCAGTCGGTGCTCCAACGCTCCTCCTTGTGCACATAACCGGAAAATTCCTTCGGCATGTACAACGCCACCGCCACCGGGACACGCGGCACCAGCGGTGTTGGAATATTGGTAGTCGCGACCAGCTTCACACCACCGCAGCCGGCTAGCGCCAGCGCGAGACCCACGACGGCACAGGAACGCAACTGACGCAGGATGCGGCCACTCCACACCCTGGCGGCCGTGACGAGGTTGCACGCGCCATTCCTGCTGGTTTTGACTGGCTTCAAAATGACTCACCAAGTACCTGTGATGTCTGGACCATCATTTCATCTCATGGCCGGCATGGTTGCGCATCGCGACGTCAGGGGTCACCCGACGCGGCCGTGTTCTGCAGCGTCGGCATCGTAGGCGACGCCGCCGGCACCGCCTTGGTGTCGCCGATGCGGAACTGTACACCGCGCCGTTCCGGATCGTGCAGCCCCACGAACGTACCGCCATTCTTCGCACAAACAATACGCATCAGCGTCGCAAATCGGATGCTCGTGTACTGCGGCGCATCCGGCCGTACCGGAAAGCCCAGTGCGTGAATGCGCACGCGCCGTTCGCCGCTGTCATCGGGCCGATTCAAGATATCGATGCCCTTGACAACCGAGTCGATCGACGCGCCGGTGAACTCATCACCGAAGACATAGATGCTGATCTTCTTGTCTTTCGCGGCGTAAGTGCGAATGGCTTCATCGATGCCTTCGATCGGACTGGAGTTGGAAAACGTGTTCCAGTTGCGTATCCGTTCGATCACCAGCTTGCGTTGCGCCGGCGAGTCCGGAATCCACTTGCCGCGATAGCCGGAGAACAGGTAGCCCCCCTCGTCGCTCATGACCTGAAAGCCTTTGACTTTCGGATACAGGTCGAGCGTCTCCTGCACCTTCTCGATCATCATCTGCCAGCCGTAGTTGAGCATGCTGCCCGACGTGTCGATGACGAAAATGATGTATTCGCTGTCGACCGGAATGCCGCCGATGGTATCGTCCTTGCGGCGCTGAAAGCCTTCGCCCAGCAGGCGCTTCATTTCTTCCGTCAGGCTCTGCCGCGCCGATACCAGTTTGCCTTCGATTTCGTTCGCCACGTCGGCCTCTTGCTTCGAAGCCGAGAACTTGCCGCGCACGTCGCTCAGGTCGCCCTGCAGCCGCGCAATGCGCGTCTTGACCTCCGACAGCTGCTGTTGCTTGAACTTCAGGTCGCGATTGATGATGTCGGTCTGACCGGTGATGTCGACCAGTTCGTCCTGCAGCTTGACCAGTTGTTTCTGCAAATCGTTTTGCGACTGTTCGACCGCCGGCGAGCGCACGTCGCTAAGCACCAGCAGCAAAACGACCGAACCCAGACCGCAGGTAATGCAGTCGAGGAAAGAGATGCTGAAGATCTCGGTTTCTCGGCGTGCGATTCGGCGTGCCATGATCGTCAGGGCCTAGGGCCAGTCCTTGGCCGGGCTCAGAAACGAACCGCCGGTACGACGCGAGGCAAGCCAGAAGGCACTGGGTGCGGACGGGTCGCCTTCCATCGGCATCAGAATCACATTCATCGGCACATCGCGCGGATATTTTGCGACAGCACGTTCGAATAGTTTCAGACGATCCTCGCCATCGACCGTCTTTTTCAGCAGCGGTGCACTGGCGCCCTGTGTCGGCAATCCGTCGGTAATCAAAATGACATTGTCCGGTTTGGGATTGAGTGCATTCATGGCAATGAAGACGTTCTCCAGACTGGTGCCCTCCTTAGGCACGGTCTTGTGCAGCGCCGACAGCGCATCGGTGAGCGCATTCGGGTCGTTGACTTTCAGCCAGCGCTGCGCGGAACCTTCGACCAGCGGCCAAGCCTGCGTGTTGAACGCGAACATCTGGAACTCGCTTTCCATCGGCAATTGCGCCGCCAGCCAGTCCACCGTCGAGGTCGTGCGCCGCCATTTCTCCGACAGCAGTTTGCGTGCGTCCGACATGTTGCGCATGCGCAGCACATTGACGACGGTCTCATCGAGCATCGATGCCGAGGCGTCGACCAGAAGCGCAATGTGTTTGCCGCCGACCTTGAGACCCGTCAGATACTGACGATCGCCCTGCCCGGTGAAGCCGCGAACGCGAGTGCCTGTTGCTTCGGTACTTTTGCTGGCGCCTTCCAGGCGCCGCGTACCCTCGTCCAGCGATTTGAGATCGGCCTTCAACTGCTCGATTGCTTCACGCCGTGATAGCGTCGCCTTGTCGGCATCGGCGAGTTCTTCCTGGGTCTTGCGCGTCAGTTCCAGCACACGCTCGCCCATGCCTTCGGTGCGCACGCGCTCGGCATCGGTCTGCTGGATGGAGTTACGCACGGCGACCAGGTGCTGATAGCCCTCCAGCACCTGCTGCTCAAGCTTGTCGACTTCGGCATGCAGGGATTTGGTTTCGGCGGAGCGGCGCAGTCCGCCTTGAGCATTGATCAGCACGTACACCAGCACCACCGAGCCGAAGGCGCAGGTGATGCAGTCGAGAAACGACATGCTGAAGACTTCAGTCTTGCGGCGCGCCATCGTCGCTCACCAGTTGAATCAGTTCCAGGGTCACGCCGGGCGAACCCAGCCGCAGACGGTCGCCGACCGTGAGTACCGTGCGACCGACGATGCGTTCATCGTTGACGTAAGAACCGTAGGTGCTGTGATCCTCCACCTGCACCGAGCCATTACGGCGCAACAGCGTGCAATGCGAACGCGACACGCCAGGCGATGCCGCAGGCAGCAGCAAGGCGCGCGCCGCCGTTTCCGTTGCCCAACCGACGACCAGGGGACGCTCCGTCACGGCCCAGGCCCGCCCCTGAAACAGCACATGCGATGGCCGCACCGCCGCCGGCGTCGACTGCTCGTCGCGCACTGCGCCGACGCCAGCTGCCGGCGGCGTCGGCAGCTGATACACCAGTGCCAGAGCGTCCGGCGTACGACGGATCGCGTCCGCATAGTTAAGCGCGCCGAGCGCCGCGGCACCGCGCGGCAACACGGCGACATCGCAATCGCGCAGAGTGGCGAACTGCGACAGCAACTCAGGCAACGCTGCGACACGCTGCGACACGCGCAATGCTATCGGCAATCCGGCAACCCGGGCGCCCTGTACCAGGCGCAACAGTTCGAGATAGTGCTTCTCGGCCGCAGCGACGAGCTGCGCGCGCTCCAGTTCGACGGCCATGTGGCGATCGCCAAACTGCAGGGACGCAACGACGCTCGGCTGCGTCGCCAGTTGCGCGAGCCACTCAGGAAGTTGATCGAGCAGTCGCTGCTCGATCACGGCATCGTGCAAAGGATCGAAGCGTGTCTTGCCGATGAACAGCCCGGCAATGAATTTCATCCAGGTGTGCTGCAGAGCCAGCAGGCCGTGCCGCGGCAAAGTTTCGTAGCGGCTGCGCTTCAATCCCGGTCGCTCGCCGCCTACATACTCGAGCACGGTGAGCATCGCCTGATGCAATTCGAGATCCAGATGCAGAATGCGCGGCGGTGCGGGCTCGTGGCTGCATGCTGCCAATGCGGCATCGACCAGGCCGGCCACAGCGACGCCGGTTTCGTTCACGATACCGAGCAACAACCCCAGCTGTGCGCGGCTGTAACCGGCAGGCACCGCCAGCAACACGCCCTCACGATCTGCCTGTGCGCCGAGCAGCGATTGCACTTGTGCAAAGGCGATATCTGCCGTCGTGTGGATCGAACGCGAGGGTCGCGTCAGCGGCTCGGTGCTCAGTGCGCGCCAGAAGTTGGTCTGCGCGAGCAAGGGGTTGAGACGAATGCGGGCCGCAGCGGCTGCACCGGTCAGCGTGGTGGACGCTTCGAGCACGGCAATGCCCGGCTCCTCGCCCAGCAGCGTTGCGTCAGCGCCGGCACCTTGGGCGAGCGCAAGGCCGGCGTCGATGAGCTCCAGAGACAACATGGGCGAGCTATCGAACCTGCATATGGCGGGTCAACCGCTGTTCGATCCACTGATCGGTATCGTGCACGAACTGCTCCTGGTACTGCTGCAGCTGATGCAGGAAGAACATCAGTACGATGGTCAGCATCAACGCCACGAACGTCGCATTGAATGCGATGCCCAGGTCGGACGTAACGCCGGTGATGTCGCCGCCCACCGCCTTGTGAGCTTGCAACAGAGCATCACCGATGTGTCGCACCGTGCCGATGAACCCGATGGCCGGAATCGCCCAGGCGATGTACCGGATCATCGCGAGGCCGGAGTCGAGCCGGTCCGCTTCTGCATCGCACACCGACGTCGATGTTTCCGCGGCATCACGAATGCTGCGCGTCGCGGCGAATCGATCCAGGGTACGTTGCAGCGCGCGCACGACCAGGCGTGGTTTTTCGTCCGCCGGCAGCGCTTCGAGCTGCCGCGCATAGTCCTTCGCATCCTCGGGCAGGACTTTGATGCCCTCGGGAACATGGATCAGGTCGCGCTTCAGGTATTCACGTTCGCGGCGAATCAGGACGGCCTTGTAGCTCATGATGAGCACCGCCCACAGGAAGTGGATGATCTCGGCCTCCTGCTCGTAGTCCTTGATACGCAAAATAAACGACGTCTGCGGTGTGTAGTCCTTGTCGGCGCGCATTCTGGCCTGCTCGATTTCGGTGATCGCCTGCGCCTGCGGCCTGATCCAGGCGACGAAGGTAGCGTGGACCATCACGATACAAAGAATCAGCGCGAACAGTGTCCAGGTGAATTCACTGGGATATTGGAACCGTCGCGGCGATGAAATTGCTGCAGTGACCATGGGCGTCCTTCAGATATCGATCGGAAATGACACGTCGAAGTCGGCGCGAACCTGTTCGGACGGCGTGAAACGTTGTGGCGAGGGGCCCTTGCTCGACGGGTTCTTTGCACTCTCCGGCGACTCCTTTGCCTCGGATTCGGTTGCGTCTGTCTTGCTCGTGGCTGATGCCGCCTGCTGCGGCGTGGGCATGGGCGTCGCGGCAGGTGCAGCGGCAGGCTTCGCCTCGGTCTTTGCCGGCGCGGGCGTGGGCTCGGCCGCAAACAAAGGCGCGGTTGTCAGACCAATCAACACCCATATGGTCAACACCCACATGACGGAAACCACTCGGCGCATGATGAATTACTCCACGTAGCGTGCAATGCGCAGGCCGACATCGTTGCGCGCGGAATCGCCGAAGTCCCGTGCCGACAGGCGCAGGTCAGTCACGCTGGATTGTTTCCAGCTCGAACCGCGAATCAGATGCTGCTTGCCCTGCGCCGGCCCCATCGAATCAACCGCGGTCTGGCCTGCCTCGATGCTCACAGCGTAGTAGTCGTGCGCCCACTCGGCGACGTTGCCACCGATATCGTGCAACCCTAGCGCATTCGCCGGAAACTTTCCGACCGGCGCGGTCGCCACATAACCGTCATCATAGTTCGGGACCACATCCTGGATCTGGAGGTTCGCCGACTTGTCGGCATAGTTACCCGAGGCCGGCGCGACAGGCAGTGCATCACCCCAGGGATAGCGGCGAAACGCGCCATTGCCGGCGTAGCGCGCCACCCATTCCCATTCTGCGTCGGTCAGCATGCGGAAGCCGCGTGTCATCGGCGTGACCGGCACATACGTATCGCCGTCCTTCTTATAGGCGGGCGGCAGGCCTTCCTGTTCCGACAGCCAGTTGCAATAGGCAGCGGCCTGTTGCCAGTCGATGTTGACGACGGGCTGATTTTCCAGATCCAGTGAACTCGATCCGAAAATCCCGGAACGATGTGCAGCAGTGAAGCGCCGGAAATCCGCGTTGGTGACTTCATCGACAGCGACATAGAAGGCACGCCGGAATTCGACATCGCGTTGCGCTTCGTTGGCGCGACGCCCCGGTTCGCGTCGCGGACTGCCCATGGTGAAGCGACCCAGCGGCATGAGTTTCAGGATCTGTCCACTCTGGGTACGAATCGTGGCCGGCGTCGCTGCTACGCGCGTCTGTTCGGCCGTCAGCAGCGTGGTCTCGACCACCTGCGGCAAACCCGGACGCGGCGTGACGCTGGTCTTGAAGTCAACGAAGCCGGGCTTGCGAATTTCGATGTCGTGTGTGGTCGCCACGAGTCGCAACGTCTGGTTTGGGGCGCCGCGTAGCTGGCCGTCGACGTACACCTGCGCATCGGCAGGCTGGGCGCGAATCGCGATCTCGCCGAAAATGCCGGTCAGCGTCAGCGACTGGGTACGGCTTTCGCCGGCTGCGAGCCGAATGTCGCGCGTGGCCGATTCGTAGCCTGGCTTGGTCACCACGATCGAATGCGCAATGTCAGGTCGCAACTCGATGTCGACAGGCGTCTGGCCACGATACACACCTGACACGGAGACGTTGGCACCGGCCGGTTCGGAACGCACGATGAGCCGGCTATCTGGCAGCCCCAACTTGACCGGACCGACCGTGGCACGCTCGCTCGCCTTGATCTGCACATCGGTCATCCAGGGTTTGAAGCCGGCGAGTCGCAGTTCGATCGGACGATTGCCCGCGGTGATGTCCGCGCTGATCGGCGTGACACCACGCACTTCGCCGTCGACCAGCAACTGTGCGCCGGCCGGCTCCGACGTCACCGTCAGCGTGCCCCAGTTCGGGACCAGCGCCGGCGCCCACGATTGCACTTCGCCGGCACCGGCGACCTCGACACTGCCGCTGAACAGCTGATAGCGCGCACTGCTCAACGCCACCGTGTGTTTACCGGGCGCCAACTTGACGTCCATCGGCGCTTCGCCCGCAGGCTGGCCGTCGATCGACACCTGTGCCTTCTCGGGCACGACGATTCGCAGAATGCCGGGAAGCTTCTGCAGCTTCAGGGTGAAGTTCTGGTTCGGTTCGGCAGACACTTTGATCGCAGTCCGCGCCGCCGTGTAGCCGGCGTGCGATGCCTGCACGGTGTAGCGACCCGGCTGCACCAGAAACCGACCGCCCACAGCGAATGTAGGCAGCACACCCTCGATGTCGACGCGCGCCGCCGCCGGATCGGTCGTAACACCAATCGAGACTGCAGTGAAAATGAACCACAGAACGGCAAATACGACGAGCGCGAATACAGCGAGCAGGACCTTGCCGGGCTTGAAATGAAAGCCGCGTACCATCGCGGCCTGCGGGCCAGGACGGAATCGAACGGCGGCGATCGGCTCGGCCACGCCGTCATCGACACCGTGCACCCGGGCATCCTGCGAAATCACCGGCGGCGCCGTGATATTGCCGGCGCTGCCGTCTTCGACGGTGATCGCGGGAACGTCCTGTTCGCGGCCCACACGCAGCCGGGACTTTCCGACATTCAGTACATCGCCCGGTTTCAGCCAAGTCGATACGCGCACCGGCACACCGTTGTGCAACACCTCGCGATCCGCATCGGGCTGCACGAACAGCTGATCCTCGTGCAGTCCGACATAGGCATCGACACCGGCGGCACTGCCGGCCAGCAC
>JAIBJL010000547.1 GCA_020029545.1 Gammaproteobacteria bacterium | reverse complement strand
GGTATGCGTGGAATCGCCACGCAATGTCGCGCGATAGATCCCATCGGTCTTTCGCGTTTTGCCCTCTCCTCGGATCGCGCGCTCGGTCGCATTCGCCGCAATGCCCTGTTCGCGGAGGTGCCGGGCAAACTCCCGTCGCCATTCCCGTAGCGTCGCCTTGCGGATGTTGAGCCTCTCGCCCTGATCGCTCATAGCTTTGATGACCAGATGCACGTGGGGGTGATCCTGGTCGGTATGCAGGACCATCGCGTATCGATGTTTCAAGGCGAACTGTTCACGCGCGAATGCATGACTGGCAGCAAGCAACCCGCCCGGCGATGTCCCGGCGGGCATGGACAGAATAATGTTGTGCACAAGTTTCCCCGGCTTGCGGCCAGGTCTACCGGAATATGGCGATTGTGATTCCGCAACATCTGACTCCAGACCCCAATCTTCGATGAGAGCCTTCTCGACGCCTTTCCCTTTCAGCGGTTCGCCGTCGTCCGTTTCGATTTCGAGCTCGCCGCGACGGTCGATGTATTTGAAATGCGCGGCGACGGCCTTTGGACTGGTACCGCCGCCGGAGACTTTCACCATGACCTCCGGTACGCGTCGCACCGTGCGAGCGATCTGCTCGACCAGCGCCGGAAACAGTCGATCCCGCCGGCCCGGGCCGCGCCGCCCATAGCTCGCGATGTCCAGGAGCGGCTGTCCTTGGCTGCTGATTCTAACGGTCCGTGTCGACATAGCCCGCCCGCCAGCTCATCACGTTCGCTTCAATGAGCCTCCGCACATGATCCCGTAGACCTTCGCTGACCTTCAGCATCGCGCGCAGGTCTTCACGTGTCGGTCCCGTGATTCGCCCGCTCTGATGACCCATACGGGCGATCTGGTTGAGATTGCGCCCGATCGCCGCCAGCTCAATAGCGGAACGCCTGACGGCTGCCAGCTCGTCGCGGGGAAGAGGCGCCAACCCCCGAAGATGAGCACGGACCAGGGTGGAAACATAGGTCGCGGCGGGCATACCCCGCGCGGTCGCACGTTCGTGCAGGAGAAGATGGTCATCCGCGTGCAGCCGAACGCTGAGCCGCGAGTCGCGGTTGGTCGCTTCCCTCCGCTCATTGACTGGCGAATTTGATCCGTCGGCGCTGCGCAGCATGACGCCCAACAACTGCTTGAGCAGTGCTGATTCACTCATGCGTTCACGTTGCGCGAGGACGCGAAACGCCGCTTTCGTCTCCGGCGCAACCCGAACGGCAATAAGTGCATTTGAGGCCATTGACGTGAAGTGTTTAACAACAGCAGCCGAATGGCTATCCTGCATCTACCCCCAAAACACGCCAAAACTCCACACCGCAATACCTACGATGTGCCGATATCCGCGAACTGGGTTCCTTTACCGTGAACTGAGATGTTGCTGCTCGTGATTCCGCGACAGCACCGTCGGTCGGTACGGTGCCTCAGCGATGCCACCAGAGCTTGACGGCAGACAGGACGAGAATGGTGGCCAGCACGGGCAGAAGTAGGGCCGCCGGAACGACCCCCAGAAGCAACCCGCCGATAAACGTGCCCGCGACCGATCCGAGTGCCATGGCGAGCACAAACCGTGGGTGGGCGACACCGAGAAATGCAGCGATGACGCCGATGACGAATCCGGCACCGATGCCAGCTAGCGTCTGAAGCGTGCCAGTCAGCAGCGGCTGGGTTGAAGCAGTCGGGTTATGGGCAGCCAACAACACGATCGCGATCCCAACCAGAAGCACCGCAATGATGCGATAAAGACTCTGGCTATTCAGACGGGTCGCCAGATCAGCGCCGTACCAAGCGCCGAAAAGGCTGCCGGCGAGCAAAGTGGCGACGATCGATGCGTGCCCGAAAATGGCTGACACTGGAACTGCCTGGCTGCGAAACACCAGGGCTGAGGCCACGACGATAAGGCTCGTTGCCTTGTTCAGAATGATGGCTTCAAGTGCCACGAAGCCAAAGATCCCGATAAGCAACGGCAGTCGAAATTCCGCCCCGCCGAGACCGATCAATCCGCCGAGCACACCAATGAAGGCGCCGCCGAGGAATGCGACCCATGAGGTGCGACCAAAGCCCGGTAGTCGTTCTTGAGCGCTCCTCAGCACGCCGCAGCCTTGTGTTCCGTGCGAGCCGCGCGCCAGACTTCACGGGCCGCGTCGACATTCATCGCGGCGATGCCGAGCCCAACGATCAGATCGGGCCAAGCGGAATGCGTATAGGCGGTCACGAAACCGGTCCCGATGATTGCGACGTTCGCTACCGTATCGTTGCGAGCTGAGAGAAATGCCGCCCGCGTCAGACTGCCGCTGTGCGCCCGGAAACGCGCCAGCATGAAAGCGCATGACAAATTGATCGCCAGGGCTCCAGCACCCGTCAGAGAAAGCGGAAGAGAAGCCGGTGGCATCGGCGCCATGAACTTCCCCCATGCTGCCCACAGTGTCGCGAGACCGGGTATCAGCAGGATGCCTGCGAGGACCATTCCCAGACGCGCGCGGCCGGTTGCACTCCAACCGAGCGCGATCGCAATCAGAAAATTGACCGATGAATCCTCCAGGAAATCGACGCTGTCCGCGAAGAGCGAGACCGAGCCGATGGAAAGTGCCACCGCAAACTCGATCCCGAAATAGGCGAGGTTCAGGACGGCAACGATAATCACGACTTTGTGCAGGTTCGTCTTCATGGCAGGACAGCGTGCCTTCCTCTGCCTGCAAATGCCAGCAACACAACTGAAAACCGGTGGCTTGCGAGCGTGGACACCGGTCCCGGAACTCGTCCTCTTCGATATCAAGTCGGTCCGCAGAACCGGAAACGCAGCAATCCGCTTCCATGGGACAAGAAATGGAGAGAGAGCGTATCGGGCGCCCTCTCCCATTGCGACCGCTCAGGCCGCCAAGACTTCAGTCGCCAGGCCCCACAGCCGACTGTTCAAGCGCACGTCCTCCCGGATAGACGTGATCTGCCGCGTGCGCGTTAGCCGCCCATTAGCCGACCGCCGGCTGAGTCCTCCCCTCAGTAGGTTTTCCTGAACCATGTTGAAAGTGCTCCACAGATCGTCACCCAAGTCCTCCGTCCGCCGGCAGGTCAGCAGCTGCGTGGGTTGCATGCCGCTGAGGGCCGGTTCTGGGAACCGCAGCGCCAAGGCGCGCTCCGCAAACCGAATCTGCTCGTCCTTGAGCAGACGCCGGCGCTCCATGCCCTCGACCTGTTCGGCGAGAACATCGAACCGTTCCGAGGCTTCCAGGGCGGCCGTCACTACCTCGTCCACGACATTGCCCCGATGGGCTACACAGTACGCCGGAAAAGCACCCACGGAGACAATCAACCCATTGGTGCACACGGCCCGAAACAACCCGAGGCGAAGCTGATACGTGCTGCTGCCATCGTGGCTGTTGAGAAAAACAACTTCCGGCACCGAGTCCCGCAGCGACACGGTTTCGAATCGGCGACGTAAACGGACAATGTGACGCGCATGCAAGGGACTCCGCTTGCGCGTGCTCGACTGTCTCGCCTCCACCGGCACGAACCCGGCCGACATCAACCCGGACAACACTCGCTCCGTCGGAATGAACGTGTACTTCGGACTCAGGCTCGCGTGTGCTGATTCGGCGAACACGGCGGGAACACTCTCGCGCAGATCGTCGATCGTGAATCCCCGGGCGAAGGCATTCGCAGTACGCGCGAAGGACAGTGGTGAAATGGCATTCATGGTCTTGGTCCTTGATAGGTCTGGGCGGGATTGCCCGCGCGCTGCGCATCACGGCGCGCACAGCTGTCAAGGATCGAAGACCGCCGCAGGCGGCGAATGCGTCCCCGCATTCGTCCTTGACTGCGAGCACGGCGTGATACGCTGAAGCACTCAGGTCATCCCGCCCTCTTTCCCTCGCACGCCCCGGGACGGCAGACCGGAAGAAAGTCGGCGCCCACCGTCACACGCAGCAAGCGCCGACAATGCACATCAGAGCAATCCGCGCTCCGCAAACGACAGCACCGTGGTTCCGGCGACGATCAAATGATCGAGAGTCCGAATGTCGACCAGCGCCAGCGCTTCTCGCAACCGACGGGTAATGAGTTCATCGGCCTGGCTGGGCTCAGCGACACCTGATGGATGGTTGTGCACCAGAATGCACGCCGCTGCGTTGTGACCAAGCGCCTCCTTGACCACCTCGCGCGGATACACGCTGGCGCCGTCGATCGTTCCCCGGAAGAGTTCCTGCCACGCGATTACGCGGTGACGATTGTCGAGATGCAGAACGCAGAACGTCTCGTGCGAACGTTCGCTGAGTTCCACCAGGATGAAGTCGCGCGTCGCACCAGGAGATTGCAGGACGGCGCCACGGCCGACGCGCCGCGCAAGACAACTACGCGCCGCACTGACGATTTCTTCATGGGTGGCTTCGCGCAGGCTGTCAGCGTCCACATCGCGAACCCACAGGCATTGCTTGATCATGATCGGTCTCCGGATTTCGGGCGGGATGGCCCGCGGCCCCGGGATCACGGCGCGCGCAGCGGTCAAGGATCGAAGACCGCCGCAGGCGGCGAGTGC
>JAIBJL010000223.1 GCA_020029545.1 Gammaproteobacteria bacterium | reverse complement strand
GTGACGATGCCGAAATTGTTCTTGATGATCGGCACGTTGCCGAACAGATAACCGCCCCAGATGAAAATCGTCACCCAGGAAAATCCACCGACAAAATTGTAGGCCGCGAAGGTGCTGCGGCGCATCGTGCCGACGCCCGCAACGAAGGGCGCGAAGGTACGGATGATGGGGACGAAGCGCGACATGACGATCATCTTGGCGCCGTGCCGATCGTAGAACGCCTGCGTCTTTTCGAGATATTCGCGCTTGAGAAAGCGGATGTTGCCGCTGAAGGCCCGTGGGCCGATGGCCTTGCCGATACGAAAATTCACTTCGTTACCGAGAATCGCCGCAACGATCAGCAAGCCCCAGACCAGCGGCGCACTGAGCGTGCCGCTGGTATCGACAGCCGCCAGCGCGCCCACGGCGAACAACAGCGAGTCGCCGGGCAGAAATGGCGTCACGACCAGCCCGGTCTCGCAGAAAATGATCAGAAACAGGATCACGTAGACCCACACGTGATAGTCGGCGACCAGCTGCGTCAGGTGCTTGTCCAGATGCAGGATGAAGTCGATGAACCAAGTGATGAGTTCCATGAGTACCTTGCAGAAAACCGTGCCCGCGTGGACGCGAATGATTGAATGTCAGCTTGCGGCGCGCAGCGGGGGCTTGAGTCGCGGCACGTTGTGCTCATCGACCAGGACCACGACCGGCGCGTAATTTTCGAGCTCCGCCTCGGAGTACGCGGTGTAGGCGCAGATAATCAGCAGGTCCCCGACCATCGCCTTGCGCGCCGCGGCGCCATTCAGGGAAATCTCGCCCGAGCCGCTTGGCGCCTTGATGATGTAAGTTGAAAAACGCTCGCCGTTGTTGACGTTGTACAACTCGATGTACTGAAACTCCCGCAGACCGGACGCATCGAGCAGCGCTTCGTCGATACCGCAGGAACCTTCGTAGTCGAGATCGGCCTGCGTCACGCGGACGCGGTGTAGCTTGGCCTGAAGCATGGTACGCAGCATAGTCGGTCGTGGATCGCGCTTCTGTGACAGGGAAATGAACGCCCGCGGGGCGCTGGGGGTGCGCGCTAGGCTGCCGGGCAGGCTCTCGTGTGTCAAGCAAGCCCTGACCCTACCCCTGCACCGCGCCGGCCAGAACGCCTCACGCTGCCACGGCGGCGAGGCGATCGAGCAGGCGCTCGGCGCTGTCGTCCACGATCAATGTCTGGCGGTGACTGGCGCGCAGAAATCCCGCGTCGACCGCCTGATCCAGAAACGCCAGCAACGAATCGTAGTAGCCGCCGGCATTCAAGATGGCCGAGGGTTTACGCTGCAGCCCGAGCTGCGTCCAGGTCCAGGCCTCGAACAGCTCGTCCATGGTGCCTATTCCGCCGGGCAGCGTGACGAACGCATCGGACAATTCGCCCATCAGCTGCTTGCGTGCGGACATGGTGTCGACCACATGCAGTCGAGTCAGACCGGCATGGCCTACCTCCCGCCGCACCAGCAGCTGCGGAATCACGCCGATTGCCTCGCCGCCGCCGGCCAGCACCGCGTCGGCAACCGCGCCCATCAGCCCCACGCGGCCACCGCCATAGATCAATCGCAGCCCGCGCGCCGCCAGCAACGCGCCGAATTCGCTCGCCAGCTGCAGGTAGGCCGGTCCGCAACCGTTGCTTGAGCCACAGAACACGCAAATCGAATGCATGGCGGCGATTGTACCCGGGACGTCGCAAGCGAGGCACGCAGCCATGCCGTGTAAGGCAACGCCTCATTTTCAGTATCGGGCTCAATACGCACGTCGTATCGATCGATTGAGAGGGACTGCACAGTTCCGTGGTTCCGATGACGCTTTGCCGCGACAACCCCGATTCGCGCTCAAGCCCGACGCACGCGGCCCGATATGGATGCTGGATGGACAGCGGCGTCAGTGTCTGCGTTTTGTAATATGCAAGGAACCTTCTCTTTCTGGCTGGTAACACTGTCGGTGACAGTGGCTTTCGCTGTGTCGTACACGGCGTTGAGCCTGGCTGCCCGCGTGAATACCGTGAGCGGACCGCAAGGGATGGTGTGGTTGGGCTGCAGCGCTGTTGCGATGGGTACCGGCATCTGGGCGGCGCACTTCATCGGCATGCTGGCGATGACGCTGCCGATCCGGCTGACCTACGATATCGGCACCACATTGCTGTCGCTCGGCATCGCCATTATCGCATCGGGCCTGGCACTGGCCATCGTGAGTCGGTCGGCTAGCAGTTTCGGCCACGTTTCGCTTGCCTCCGTGTTGCTTGGCTTCGGCATTTCCGGCCTGCATTACACCGGCATGGCAAGTATCAATATCGTGCCTGCCGTGACTTATACGCCGTTGCTGTGGGTCGCCTCCGTCGTCATTTCGATCGTTCTGTCCTTTGCAGCACTATGGCTCGCTTTCGGTTCCTTTGCGCGCAGCCAACTTACCCGTACGCGCTTCGCCGCCGCAGGGCTGCTCGGCGGCGCCATTGGCGGTATGCACTACACCGGCATGGCAGCCGCCAACTTTGCCGACGGCGCCTACTGCCTGCCCGGCAGCCGGCTGGACAACCCCTGGTTCGGACTGGCACTCGGGATCTTTGCGCTCGGGCTGATGGGCATTGCGCTGACCTCGGCGATCTACCATTCCTATCTGCATCAGCAGAAACGCGATCGTGACGAAGACAATGAGCTTGCCGACGCACGCGCACGCCACGCCAGTCGCCACGATTCGCTGACTTCGCTGCCGAATCGGCTCGCGCTGGTCGAAGCCGCCGAAGCTGCGCTGCTGCAGGCATCCGAAAAAGACACGCAGTTGGCCGTCATGGTGCTCAACGTCGACCGATTGAAATCCATCAACGACTCCCTCGGCCATCAGGTCGGCGATGAATTGCTGCTGGAGCTAGCGCGCCGCCTGCGCAGCGTATTGCGTCGCAAGGATGTGCTGGCGCGCCTGGCCGGCGATGAATTCACCATTCTCGCGACCGAGCTGGCGAGCCCGCGCGATGCCGAGACTATTGTTGCGAAGGTCATCGAATCCTTGCAGCTTCCCTTCTTCGCATCCTCCGTCGACCTGCATCCGTCGGTGAGCATCGGCATCAGCACCTACCCGCTGGACGGTGAAACCTTCGACATCCTGCTGCGGCGTGCCAACGCTGCGATGCGTTACACGAAGGACTCGGCGCGCGGCAGCTTTCGTTTCTATACGAACGAGATGAGCAGCTTCACCGATGACAAGCTGGCCATGGAGAACGATCTGCGCCGCGCCGTCGAGTTGCAGCAGTTCGAACTGCACTTCCAGCCGAAAGTGGATATCTCCACCGGACGCATTCGCAGCGCCGAGGCGCTGATCCGTTGGCGGCATCCGAAGCGCGGCCTGATACCGCCCAACCTGTTCATTCCGGTGGCGGAAGAAACCGGGTTGATCGTACCCATCGGCGACTGGGTCCTGCGGCAGGCTTGTCGCCAGATGCGCAAGTGGCTGGATGACGGCATGACACCCGTACGCGTCGCCGTCAACTTGTCAGCCAAGCAGTTCCGTCATGCCGATCTGGCTGCGGTCGTGAAGTCCGCGCTCAGCGAGGCGAATCTCGAACCGGGCTACATCGAACTGGAACTGACCGAAAGCGCCGTCATGCACAACCCCGAACAGTCGGCGGCGACTCTGCAGATGCTCAGTGCCATGGGCGTGCACATTTCCATCGACGACTTCGGTACCGGATATTCCAGCCTGAGTTATCTGCGACGCTTCCCGCTCGACAAGCTCAAGATCGATCGCAGTTTCATTCGCGACCTGATGACGAATCCGGATGACGGCTCGATCGTCCGTGCCATCATCTCGCTGGCGCACAGCCTGCGACTGCGCGTGGTAGCCGAAGGTGTGGAGACCGTCGAGCAACTCAATTTTCTACGCGAACTGGGTTGCGATCAGTACCAGGGCTTCTATTGCAGCCCGGCGGTCCCTGCCGATTCGTTCGTGACATTGATTCAGAAGCTGCGCGCCGAACGTCCCGATATGATCGAGGCGGACATGCTGCGCACACAGAGCCGCCTGTCGGCATTCACACCGGAGCCTGTACCGAGATAGACGAACAGGCAAAACTGGCGTTAGAGATCGCCCGCACGCACGCCACAGGAACTGCAAAACAGCGCATCGGCAGCCAGCGGCCTGCCGCATGCGGGATTGGAACAGCGACGTGCTGCCGGCGTTGCAGCGGCTCGCGGTGCGGAGCCGATCAATGTCGCCGCGTGTTGATGGGCGCCGGGTACCTGCCCCAGCTCGCGCTGCACCTGGGCGATGCGACCCAGCCGGTCTGCATCGGCATGCGCGCCCGGCGCGACGACGGCAGCGATGTTGCCGGCAAACTTCTCCAGATGATCGGCGTACTGCCGGGCGACATCCGGTCGGCCGCGCATACCGATCAGGTCGCGAGCACCATCCTTGTAGAAGATGACCGTGTCCAGCTCGGCTGCCCAGATGCGCAACGTCATCGATTCGACGTTGATGATCTTCTTGGTACTGCTCATCGCCGCGGTGAGCTGGTTGCCGATATTGATCTGTGCTTCCTCGAAGCTGCCCTCGATCTCGACCCACAGCAGCAGCGACTGAAAATCGACGCGACCCCACAGCAACTTTGCACTGCTGACGCAGTAGCGCGCGGTGAAGAACAGCACGACAGCCAGGAATGCCGTCGCCAGCGAATCCTGTGTCGACAGGGGCACCAGTGCGAAACGCACCGAGGCAGTGACACCGGCGACGAAGGTGATGAAGCCGAGCAATGTCAGTGCCACTGCACCGCGCGTGGCCGGCGCGGTCAGCTGATCTACGATCGACGCCAGGGCGCCGGCATCCGCAGGCACCGGCTGGGTCTCCTCCAGCAGCTCGCCGGCGAAGGAACCGGACTGCGCATTGAAATTCTCCGGCAGCTTCACCAGCGCGTAACGCCGGTTGGGAATCGTCTCGGTCCAACGCGACTGCAGAGTTCGCTCCAGCTCCTCGAACAGCTTGGAGGGATTGCCGTTCATGCTCATGGCGCGCTGCTCGCAGGCCATGTTGACGTTCGGTCGCGGACGCAGCTGGCGCATCAGCGAAAAAAAGAACAACCCTTGCGCAACCAGCAGGATCAGCAACGACACCAGTAGCGTGCGTGAGAATTCGAAGCCGGCGATATTGGGTAGTGACGGCGCAATCCGTGCAATCAGCGGTGGCCCCAGAATCGGCAGCGCAATAATGACAACGATCAGCGCAATGCCGGCGCGCGCACGTCGATAAGTGTTCTCCTGTCGACCGAGCGGCCTGATCAGTTTCGGAATCAATACGGCCAGCAGCAACACAGCTATCCACGCGCGCACTGCCGGATCGGCATAGAACAAGAAACTGCCGAGCAGGCCGAGCAGAATGGCCACCGTCAGCAACAGGTTGAAGCATTGCGTTTCCGCCGCGGCACGAATCAGCCGCGGCGCAAAGATCAGCGTATCGAACACCTGGTGCACCAGGCCGCTGATCGCGCCCTGCGGTTCGCGGTAAGCGAGCGCGTTCTGACGCAGATTCTCCTTGAGCCATTGGGCACGCTGCGCCGGCTGTGCGCCAGCCGAATCGTCCATGTTGCTCAAGTCGTGCGGGCGGCCGCGTCCGAAGAAATACCGCAGCTGCACCAGGGCACGGGCAATCACGGAGAGGGCCAGAAACAACAGCACCAGGCCGACAATGACGGCCTTGACACCCCTCGCGCTGGCGCCGCCGATCGCATCGCGATGCGCCACCAGCAAGGCAATGCCGGCAATGCCGGCAACCAGCCCCGCCAGTATGAAGGCTAGATTCTCGACCCGATACGGATTGGGAATCTCGAAGCGACCGCTCGTTGCGCTGTATTCGTAGCTCATGACGAGAAGATTATAGCTACGAAACCACACCAGCACGTCTAAGCAGACTGTCGGACTTAAGGTTGATACTGCGGCGTATCAGCTGGAGGGCGGTTTTCCGATCCTGCTCGTTAAATAGCCCTCGTTAAATCGCCGTGGGGGGCGGTTACTTCACCAGCGGGGCCGGGGCCTGATCCGGCGATTCCGCCGGTGAACTCGTGTCTGCAGCGGCGTCGGCAGCAGCTGCCTCCGGCCGGCTCCTGCGGCGACGCTTGCGTCGCGTTTCGGGACTATCCGGAATGCGCAGGTGAGTGGCATCGGTCAGTGCGGTGACGATGCGTTCCGACCCAGCAGAAGCGGCTTTTTCTTCCAGAGCCGACTGCGCAGCAATCAGCACCTTGCGAGCCTGCTTCTTGTCCCGCTTCGCCAGCTTCGCCTCGGCTTTTGCGTCCTTGACGGCGCGCTTGGCCAGTCGCGAGCGCTCGGTGGCGGCCGCCAGTTCGTCCTGCAACTGCTGAATGTACTGCTCGGTAATCTCGGGTTCGTCGTTGTTCTTGTTCTTCATCGGCGCCTTCCGGTGACCCCTCGCGATGGTGGACGGTCGCCATTAACGCTGCACAACATGACGGTTGCATGACAACCTCACCGGCAGTTAGCCACTGCGTACCGGGACCGCTGGCCAGCGGATCGACGTTGCAATTGCGGTTCGCGAGTGCTCGATGGGGCTGCGAAGGCCCCACAGCGCGGGCCTTTTGGGTGCCGGAACCATCCGTGTAAGATTGAACAGGTGCGCGATGGTATGGAGCGCAAATGACAGTTCGAAGACATGCCGCCGACTCATCCGACCTCACCACTGGTGCCTGCGCGACATCGTTCGCTTTCGATATCGCCTATGGCATCCCGGCACCGGTGAAAGCGCGAGGTTAAGGACCGATCATGCTCTGGAATCTCGGGAAGCGGGATTGGGGATTGAAGGAGCGGGAACAAGCATCTCTCCGAATCCCGTTTCTTCCGCATCACTCACTTCCTACCCCCACGTGTCCTACCTCATGTGCCGCAACATCAAAACGCTGTTCAATTTCGAGCCGCCGGCGACCGAAGACGAGATTCGCGCTGCCTCACTGCAATTCGTCCGCAAGCTGAGCGGCTTCAACAAGCCCTCGCAGGCGAACGAAGTGGTATTTGCCAGAGCGGTGGATGAAGTCACGGCTGCAGCGCGCTCGCTGATCAGGTCGCTGTCGACGAGCGCCAGTCCCAGGGATCGGCTGATCGAAGCAGAGAAGGCACGCGAACGGTCGCGGCTGCGTTTCGGCGCCTGAATGGCCTAC
The DNA here is from genome assembly GCA_020029545.1 of Gammaproteobacteria bacterium. Lineage (GTDB taxonomy): Bacteria > Pseudomonadota > Gammaproteobacteria > Steroidobacterales > Steroidobacteraceae > Steroidobacter. The sequence continues at coordinate 888 of JAIBJL010000223.1, read as the reverse complement.
CTAGCCGGGACGTTGCACCCAAGGCGTACGCTGACGGCAGGTATCTTCGTCAGCCGCCGTTGCCACGCCGTCGAAGAATTCGACTACACCCGTTTCGAGGTGATATTCAGCGCCGACGATCAGCAGCTTGCCCTCCTCAACGAGCTGTTCGAGCAGGTCCGACCCATGTCGCAGATGGCTGGCTGAGACACGAATATTCGCTCGCACGGCGTGATGCACCAGAGAGTCTGCATCCAGGTTGAGGCCTGTATCCAGAAACGAGGCCACCGAGGGACGGATACGATCGACGATAGAACGCAGGTTGCGAGACTGCTCTTCGGTGCGTCGTTGCAATTCCTCGATGGTTGCCAGAATGGCGCCGCAATTCGAGTGCCCGAGCACGACGACCAGCCGGGTGTTGTAGCGGGCGGCGGCAAATTCGACACTGCCGATCTGCGATGGCGCCACGATATTGCCGGCTACGCGGATCACGAACAGATCGCCCAGCCCCTGATCGAACACAATCTCCGCCGGCACTCGGGAGTCGGAGCATCCGAGAATAATGGCAAACGGCTCCTGTCCCGCCGCTACCTCGCGCCGACGCGAAGAACTCGTCAGCTCATCGCTGTTGCGGCGCTGTGAAACGAACCGGCTGTTGCCTTCGCGGAGTCGTTCGAGGGCTTCCAATGCTGAAATCATCGCTCTGAGCTCGCATCCTCTTCAGCCCGGAACCGGGCGGTGGTCGCCGCAGTGTAGCGCATACCGGCGTCCACGAACTCCCGCCGGATTGCCCCGGGGACAAACCCGGCAGCGCGCACCTGTTGGTTCGCCTTTTTGGCGGCGGCAAGACATCCCACGCTATCATTCCCGGCTCGCAACCAGGCTCGATTTAGGTGACCCGATGCTGAT